>NZ_JAKUFR010000002.1:0-145407 GCF_022663555.1 Bacillus cereus group sp. BfR-BA-01381 | reverse complement strand
AAAATTGATAAAGAGTTCCAAGAAGTAAGTGGATATTCTATATACCGTGCGATTCAGAAGGCTAAAGAAATTGAAGAAGAAAAGCTTGTGAAAATGTAAAAAATATTTTGAAAAATAAAAACTGAAGTGATATAATGTGATAACAACTAAAAACGGACAATATAAATTGTCCGTTTTCTACTATCGATTACAAAGTGCATATAAAGGAAGGAGTGATTGCATCGTAGATTCAATCTTAGCAAGGAATTGTTCGTTGGTCATTGCTGAAAACTCCTCTGGTGATATATGAATACCAACTAATAATTCTGCTTTTTTTACAGTAGCTAGACGTTCAATCATCTTTTGTAAATCATTTGTTTCAAGTGTTTTATGTAATTTTACACTTGGTTTAGTATGGTCAATGGACCAAACGAAGTCCTTTGGAATATTTGTTTTTAAATCATTTATATGTTCTAAGAAGGCGTGAGCCGTCTCCACTTTTTGTGGACACTCATAGATTAAACCAAAGTATATGAAGGCATGAGTACCCCATAATCCAATTTGGAAATGTGGTAGCATTTTATATCCGCGTTTATTTGTTGAAAAAGCAACCCAAGTATCGTTTGGTGGATTGACTTTGCGACGTGCGTGTTTTGCTACATGATAAAAAAAGTTCTCATCAGTTTGTTTGGATAAATACGCTGCAAACTGTTCCCCTAAAGCTTCTAGCTTAGGATGAATGTTCGTTTTAATTGCACTCATTCGTTCTTCGAGACCATCAACTGTAAAGACCTCAAAATCAGTTGATTTGAATGTTTGTAGTGTCATGATTGTTCCTCCAACTCCTATTTTGCTTTTATTTTAGCATAGCTTGTACTATTCATAAAAAAAACAGCACAAAAAAATTTAAATAAAAAAATATAATTTTGTTGCATAGATGATTTATCCAACATAGTATAGTATAAAACAAAAAAATCAGAAAATTGAATCAATTCTAGTCCGAGGGCAGACGAATATTGGGAGGAGGCAAATAATATGAGACAGGTGATTAATGCGTTAAAGAGAACAGATGCTGAAAAGAGAATACCGGTGCTACGTTTGGAGCTAGATTATGAATTAGCGACTTTATATGATGCGATGATGGAAAATGATAAACAGAAAAAAGAAGAGTGTGTACAAAAGTTAGAAGTGTTAAGACTTGAAATGATTCGTTTAGAAGCGTAATAATAGTATATGTATAAAAAATTAGTTGGTGCGAACCTTATAAAGGGTTCGTTTTTTCTGTGAACAGTATAGATCGGAGTGTTTAAACATGCAAGAAGTATGGAAAGACATCGATGCACACGCCAAACAGTGGATTCGGGATGCGGGAGAGCGTTTAATGGCATCAATGAAAAAAGCACTTATTATAGAAACAAAATCAAATGCAGCTGATTTAGTAACAAATATGGACCGAGAAATAGAACAGTTTTTAATTGGGAAAATTAAAGAAACATTCCCACATCATCATATTTTAGGTGAAGAGGGCTATGGAGACGAGGTAACTTCTTCTGACGGGGTTGTTTGGTTAATTGATCCAATTGACGGCACGATGAACTTTGTTCACCAAAAAAGAAATTTTGCAATTTCAATTGGAATTTATGAGAACGGTATCGGAAAGATTGGACTTATTTATGATCCAGTTCATGATGAATTATATCATGCGTTAAAAGGGGCTGGAGCATTTTGTAATGAAGTACCAATACCTTTATTAGAAAAAGGTACTGTAGAGCAAGGTATTGTAGCTTTAAATGCGATATGGCTTACCGACAATCCATTGCTTAATATGGAAAGTATGATGGCACTTGTTAAGAAAGCAAGAGGCACGAGATCATATGGCTGTGCAGCTTTAGAGATGGTATACGTTGCAACTGGAAGAATTGATGCATATGTAACGCCTAGATTATCACCATGGGACTTTGGTGGGGGACAGATAATTGTAGAGGAAGTTGGAGGCAAGGTAACAACATTCTCCGGAGCGCCACTTTCTATCGTGGAGAAGAGTAGCGTATTAGTTGCGAAGCCAGGGGTGTATGAAGAAGTGTTATCGTTTATCCCGCTTTAATGGGCAGTAAGACCCCCACCTCAAATTTCAGCGAAAGCAAAGAAGTGAGGTGGGGGGCGGGCTATCCATAAAAGCCCGATTGGTAAGGGCTGATTAAAGTTTCACTTTATATCCAAGTAACAAAAAAAGTAAGAGGCTATATACAGGCTTCTTACTTTTTGACGTTATTGCGATTTACGCATTTTTCTTTTTGTTACAAAACCGTATCCAACTGTAACAAATGTGCCGATAATGCAAATAATAATACCGATTGGACTATTTTCAGCAATCATAATGCCGATACCGATTAAGAAAATAACACCGATAATTGCAGTTAATAAAAAGCGATATTGAATGTGTTCCATTTCTTCACCCTCCAATCTCATTTTACTTTCACAAAAGTAAGAATACAACTATATTTTCATTCTTGATTTTATTTTAATTGCTATTGTATCCCCTTCGCTCTTATAATAGAGAAGGATTAAAAAGACATTAGGAGTTGGACATGTTGAAAAAACGACAAGATTTACGCAATATAGCAATTATTGCCCACGTTGACCATGGTAAAACAACACTTGTTGACCAGTTATTACGTCAAGCGGGGACTTTCCGTGCGAACGAACACGTTGAAGAGCGCGCAATGGATTCAAATGATCTAGAAAGAGAGCGCGGTATTACAATTTTAGCGAAAAATACTGCGATTCACTATGAAGATAAAAGAATTAACATTTTAGATACACCGGGTCACGCTGACTTCGGTGGAGAAGTAGAACGTATTATGAAAATGGTTGATGGTGTTTTACTTGTTGTTGATGCATATGAAGGTTGTATGCCACAAACACGATTTGTTTTAAAGAAAGCTCTTGAGCAAAACTTAACTCCAATCGTAGTTGTAAATAAAATTGACCGTGACTTCGCTCGCCCTGATGAAGTAGTTGATGAAGTAATCGACTTATTCATCGAACTTGGTGCAAACGAAGATCAATTAGAGTTCCCAGTTGTATTTGCATCAGCAATGAACGGAACAGCAAGCTTAGATTCAAACCCAGCAAATCAAGAAGAGAATATGAAATCATTATTTGATACAATTATTGAACATATTCCTGCACCAATTGATAACAGCGAAGAGCCACTTCAATTCCAAGTAGCACTTCTTGATTACAACGACTATGTTGGACGTATTGGAGTTGGACGCGTATTCCGCGGTACAATGAAGGTTGGACAACAAGTTGCTTTAATGAAAGTAGACGGAAGCGTAAAACAATTCCGCGTAACAAAATTATTTGGTTACATGGGATTAAAACGACAAGAAATTGAAGAAGCAAAAGCTGGAGACTTAGTAGCTGTTTCTGGTATGGAAGACATTAACGTTGGTGAAACAGTATGTCCAGTTGAACATCAAGATGCGTTACCATTATTACGTATTGATGAGCCAACACTACAAATGACGTTCCTTGTAAATAACAGTCCATTTGCAGGTCGTGAAGGTAAATACATTACATCTCGTAAAATTGAAGAGCGTCTTCGTTCACAATTAGAAACAGATGTAAGTTTACGTGTAGATAATACAGAGTCTCCTGATGCATGGATCGTATCTGGACGTGGGGAACTACATTTATCTATCTTAATTGAAAACATGCGTCGTGAAGGTTATGAACTACAAGTATCTAAGCCAGAAGTAATTATTAAAGAAGTTGATGGCGTAAGATGTGAGCCTGTAGAGCGTGTACAAATCGATGTACCTGAAGAATACACTGGTTCTATTATGGAATCTATGGGTGCACGTAAAGGTGAAATGTTAGATATGGTGAATAACGGAAACGGTCAAGTTCGCCTTACTTTCATGGTTCCAGCACGTGGTTTAATTGGTTACACAACAGAATTCTTAACATTAACTCGTGGTTACGGTATTTTAAACCATACATTCGATTGCTACCAACCAGTACACGCTGGACAAGTTGGTGGACGTCGTCAAGGTGTTCTAGTTTCACTTGAAACAGGAAAAGCATCACAATACGGTATTATGCAAGTTGAAGACCGTGGTGTAATCTTCGTTGAACCAGGTACAGAAGTATATGCTGGTATGATTGTCGGAGAACACACTCGTGAGAATGACTTAACAGTTAACGTTGTGAAAATGAAACAACAAACTAACATTCGTTCTGCGACGAAAGATCAAACTTCAACAATGAAAAAACCACGCTTAATGACTTTAGAAGAATCATTAGAGTACTTAAACGATGACGAGTTCTGTGAAGTAACTCCAGAATCAATTCGTTTACGTAAAAAGATTCTTGATAAGAGCGAACGTGAAAGAGCTGCTAAGAAAAAGAAATCTGTAGAAGCGTAAAATAGTAAAACAGCTACCTTTAATTAAGGTAGCTGTTTTTTATGTTTATTTTTTAGAATATTTACTCTTTTTGTGGACAGTATTTTTTTCACAGGTTACTCTTGTATTAAGTACATAAAGAAAAATGGTTTGATTTATGAGGAAGGGGGATAAATGGTGTTAGAAAGAATGTCGTTTTTTGCGAAGTTATGTAAAGTTGATGAAAATCCAGAACTAGGGATGTGGTTACTGTATGGCGTCATTATTGTATTAAGTGCACTTGTGTATAATTTAGGTTTTGCAAGAAAACTATCTATAATAAAAAATATAGTGATATATGTATCGTTAGCGATTGGGTGTACAGTGTTAACTTTCTTTGCAGTTTTTTTACCTGTTGGAGAGGGGCTTGTTGTAGCAGCAATTGTACTTGGGATTTATAGGTTGCGATTACGTCAAGCAAGACAACAAAAAGCAGGATGAGGGGGGAAGTTTTATGCGTTCCGTACAAGATGCGTTATATAATTGGTTAACAATTAAAACAGTTGCTGAAGCACGTCCGGATGATAGTGCTGCAAAAGAAACGTATTTGTTATTTCAAAATATGATATATGAAGAACATAAATTGAGAAATGTGGAAGTTAAGAAGGACGAGGAAATGTATTTAGTTACATATGAAATAAATGGAGAAAGAAAATCTGTAAGGTTTCCATTAGAAGCTATTGATTGTTTTTTGGATCAAATGAATCGCGAACCTGAAAAATATAAATAAGTCCTTTATCATATTGATAAAGGACTTATTTATATTTTACCAATCGTCTTCGACTTTTTTATCACGATATAATCGGAAATTACCACTTGCATGACGTTCCATCGTACGTTCAGCAATTCGTTCCGAACATTCCATGCACATATATGTATGAATAGGGCGATTACGCAGTTTTTTTGCCATAGGATTTTCATCATCTAACATATCTTTTTTATCACAAATCATACATTTGACTCTCATTTCGTCACCTCAATACGAATTCTATCAGTATAAGTATATCATGGAAGTGTAATGTTTTTGAATAATAGCGGGAAAAAATAATATTTTCGCAATTCGAAAAATAGGTTATGATAAGGATATATGAAGTATATTTGGAGGTGGAAATATGGCGAATGTAGTAGAGCCCACATTAACAGATGATTTAGTACAAACATTACGTAAAGAGTGTATTGTTATGGTAGCGACAACAGATTTTGAAAAACAAGTTCCTAACGTAAGTGCTATTTCTTGGGTGTATGCAGTGAGTAAAACTAGTATTCGATTTGCAGTAGATCAACGTTCACGTATTGTGGAAAATATAAGACATAGTACTGGAGTGGTATTGACTATAATGGCGAATGAATCCGTATTTTCCATAAGTGGTGCAGGTGAAATTTTGACTGATAGAATGGAAGGCATTCCTCTAAAATTAACTGTAATAGAAGTAAATGTACAAGAAGTACGTGATGTTATGTTTTATGGTGCAAAACTTGCAATTGAGCCAACATATGAAAAAACGTATGATCTTCGTGCAGCTAAAAAGCTCGATAACCAAGTGTTAGCAGGAATGAAAGAATTATAAATGTGATAAATAAGAAAGTCAGTTATTAACTTTTGTAATCACTTATTGTGATTTTATGTTAATAATTATAATTAAAAGTAATATATTGAATAGAAATGAATAAAAAATAAATAAAAGGTTTAATGGCTATAAATTTCGATTCTACCTCGTTTATACGTTACATATAATTATAACAATGGTTCGTCCATATTTTATGGATGAAACCCTTGTTCTACAAATTTAAAAGTGGAGTCAGGGGGTAACAGGTTGGATAAAATTTATGTGTTAGATACGAATGTACTTTTGCAGGATCCTTTATCTATTTTTTCATTTGAAACCAATGAAGTAGTGATTCCAGCAGTTGTATTAGAAGAGGTTGATTCGAAAAAGCGTTATATGGATGAAGTAGGACGAAACGCTCGTTATGTATCTAAGTTAATAGACAAATTTCGTGAAATAGGAAAACTGCATGAAAGTATTCCGCTAGAAAACGGCGGTACATTTCGTATTGAATTAAATCATCGTTCGTTTGTCCAACTACAAGATATTTTTGTAGAAAAAACAAATGATAATCGAATTTTAGCTGTAGCAAAAAATCTATCTTTAGAAGAACAAGAAAAAGAGGACGGGAAGTCTGTTATTTTAGTAAGTAAAGACGTGCTCGTAAGGGTAAAAGCAGATGCAATAGGTTTAAAGGCGGAAGATTATTTAAGTGATCGGGTCATTGAAGTGGAAAATATATATTCAGGATTTTTAGAAGGATATATATCAAAAGAACAATTGGATTATTTTTATGAAAAAGGCGAATTGCCTTTATCCGAAATTGCAAATCATCCTTTTTATCCAAATCAGTTTGTAGTAATGAAAGATGCATTAGGTGGATCTAGTTCAGCACTAGGTATTGTGGATCATTTAGGTAAGAAGGTAAAAAAACTTATTTTTCACAATGAACAAGTATGGGGAATACGACCACGAAATGTGCAGCAAATTATGGGATTAGAATTGTTGCTTCGTGAAGATATTCCACTAGTCACGCTAACAGGGAAAGCTGGTACAGGAAAGACATTACTAGCTTTAGCTTCGGGCCTCATGCAAACGGAAGATTTAGGGTTATACAAAAAACTACTCGTTGCACGGCCAATTGTTCCAGTTGGGAAAGATATCGGTTATTTACCGGGAGAAAAAGAAGAAAAGTTAAGACCGTGGATGCAACCGATTTTTGATAATCTAGAGTATTTATTTAATACGAAAAAACCAGGAGAGTTAGATGCTATTTTAGCTGGAATGGGTTCGATAGAAGTGGAAGCTCTTACGTATATACGCGGGAGAAGTATTCCAGATCAGTTCATTATAATTGATGAAGCACAAAATTTAACGAAGCATGAAGTGAAAACGATACTAACGAGGGTAGGAGAAAAAAGTAAAATCGTATTAATGGGAGATCCTCAGCAAATTGATCATCCGTATTTGGATGAGTATAATAATGGTTTAACATATGTTGTAGAGAAATTTAAAGAGCAACGTATTAGTGGTCATGTGAAATTTGTAAAAGGGGAGCGATCTAATTTAGCTCAACTAGCAGCAGATTTATTATAAAAAGGAGTGAGCTAAAGCTCACTCCTTTTCTTTAAATAATTGTAAATTTGCGGATGTTACGGATTGGATTTTGTCTATTAGATCCATCATTGTAATATAAATGAACAGGTCCATCTTCTTTTAATGGTTTTCCTTTTTTTGAAAAACCAAGAATAGCATGTTTGACAGTTTCTAATGGAAGCGTTATTGTAGCATCTACTGTTTCGATCTCGACTTGCGTAGCGTCATCTGAAATTTCGGCGTTAGCAAGAAAAGGTTGAAATGGTATACCGAATGTTCCAGTAATTAGCTGTTCTTTTTTAAATTTCTTTACACTTTGTTGTATCGGCGGGAAAGCAGCACCATCACGGATTTCGCGATCCCAATGTTCCGAAGTGTTTTTTAAATAAGTTTCTAGTTCTGAAGTGTTTTCTCTCGTTTCATCAAAGTAAGTTGTCAAATCTACTTTTCGATCATCAAAGATCCAAACGGTTGGATCGATAGTGATTGGAAAACGAACTTTTCCATTAATAAATAAAATTTCGCTCATTGTTGTTCCCCCATTTGTGTTATACTCCCACTTTTCAGTATAATAGTATTAGACACTATTGTCACAAAAAATGTTTCTATTGCAATTTATTAAAACTATCGCTAATATTAATAGATAGGAGAGAGTAGGACGGAAACGGAGGGAATCAATTTGGCGTCTGAGACAGTATCAAATCATCAGGAAAAGGCACTAGCCCTTCTACAAGCGGATGCGGAGAAGATTTTAAGACTTATTAAGGTGCAAATGGACCATCTTACAATGCCGCAATGTCCATTATATGAAGAAGTGTTAGACACACAAATGTTTGGACTATCCCGCGAAGTCGATTTTGCAGTTCGCCTTGGTCTTATTTCAGAAGAACAAGGGAAAGCAATGTTAGGAGAGCTTGAACGTGAGTTATCTGCACTTCATGAAGCATTTACAAACAAACAACAATAACGGGTTCAAATAAGGGGGCTCAAACTGAAAAAGTTTGAGCTTTTTATTTGTATAATAAAGCAGGAAGAATCAATGTACATATGGAATACAACAATAATTAAATTGAAACAGAGAGAGGAAATGAAATGAAAAGAGTATGGAAATCAATGGATTATTCATTATTACTTCCTCTTGTTATCTTATGTGTGCTGGGAGTTATAATGGTATATAGTTCTAGTTCCATTGTTGCGATTTCGAGGTTTGATAAACCAGCAAATTTCTTTTTTAAAAGACAATTAATTACTTTAGCTGCTGGGACAATAGTATTAATAATTCTTGCTATTATTCCATATAAAGTGTGGAGAAAACGAATCTTTTTATTGGGAAGTTATGGAATTAGTGTAGCGTTATTAGCAGCAGCTGCCTTTTTTGCTAAAGCAGTAAATGGTGCAAATGGATGGATATTTGGAATACAGCCTGCGGAATTTGTTAAGATAACAGTTATTCTCGTATTGGCTCATTTCTTTGCGAAAAGGCAAGAAACGAATACGTCTGTTTTTAAAGGATCAGGACCAGTACTTTTGGGTGTTGGTTTAATCATGTTTTTAATTTTAAAGCAAAATGACTTAGGTACCGATATGTTAATTGCGGGAACAGTAGGAATTATGTTTCTTTGTTCAGGAGTTAATGTGAATTTGTGGATAAAGAGATTCTTGTTAACGTCTATAGTATGGGCTCCGGCGTTGTATTTCCTTGGGAGTTATAAATTAAGTCAGTACCAAAAAGCACGGTTTTCCGTTTTTCTTGATCCATTTAGCGATCCACAAAAGGATGGATTTCAATTAATAAATTCGTTTATTGGAATTGCTTCGGGAGGGCTAAATGGTAGAGGATTAGGAAATAGTGTACAAAAGTATGGTTACTTACCAGAACCACAAACGGATTTTATAATGGCAATTATATCTGAAGAACTTGGTTTTATAGGTGTGGCTATTATTTTAATCTGTTTATTACTTATAATTATTCGGGCGTTTAGAGTTGCACAAAAGTGTAAAGATCCATTTGGAAGTTTAATAGCTATCGGAATTGCAAGTTTGTTTGGAGTCCAAACATTTGTTAATGTTGGTGGTATGTCTGGATTGATACCACTTACAGGAGTTCCTTTACCGTTTGTTAGTTATGGCGGGAGTTCCTTATTAGCTAATCTACTCGCGATGGGGATATTACTCAATATTGCTAGTCATGTAAAACGACAAGAGAAACAACAGAACGAGACAGTTAAAGAAAGAGAACAAGGCGGACCACATCTTGTAGTTGTAAAATAAAACACATTGTGCTTTAGAGCGCGATGTGTTTTTTATTTTTAAGTATTTTTAAATATGATGTATTAATTTATCTTTTAGTTAAAGGGTATATCACATTAAGTTGAAAGTGATATACAATTAGGTTGTTACATAAGGAAGAGGTATGCTATACTATTTTTGTGAGACAAATTGCTCAGAAAACTTATCATTTGTTAAAAAATAAGGTATGATGGATAAAAATAAAGTGAAGCTTTCTAAGTATAATATAATGTAGAAAGTGAAGAACTTCACGCTCTTTATGGTGTGTATATATTTTATCTCTAGAGTGGTAGGAAAGTAGAGGGGGAAAATCATGACAAAGCTGCAACGTATTCAAAAAGTATTGGTAGCTAACCGTGGAGAGATTGCAATTCGTGTGTTTCGAGCTTGTTCGGAACTGGGATTAAAAACAGTTGCAATCTATTCTAAAGAGGATAGTGGTTCTTATCATCGTTATAAAGCCGATGAATCCTATTTAGTTGGGGAAGGAAAAAAGCCAATTGATGCTTATCTAGATATTGAGGGCATTATTGAGATTGCGAAAAGTAATCATGTAGATGCAATTCACCCTGGATATGGTTTCTTGTCAGAAAATATTCAATTCGCAAAACGTTGTGAAGAAGAAGGGATTATCTTTATCGGTCCAAAAAGTAAGCATTTAGATATGTTTGGAGATAAAGTAAAAGCAAGAACACAAGCGCAGCTAGCACAAATTCCAGTTATTCCTGGTAGTGATGGGCCAGTAGATTCATTAGAAGAAGTCGAAGAATTTGCCGAAAAGTATGATTACCCGATTATTATTAAAGCTTCCCTTGGCGGTGGCGGTCGTGGTATGCGTATTGTACGTACTAGTGAAGAATTAAGAGAATCGTATAATCGAGCAAAGTCAGAAGCAAAAGCAGCCTTTGGTAATGATGAAGTATACGTAGAAAAATTCGTTGAAAAACCTAAACATATAGAAGTTCAAATTTTAGCAGATGAAGAGGGCAATGTTGTTCATTTATACGAGCGAGACTGTTCTGTACAACGTCGTCATCAAAAAGTAGTAGAAATTGCACCTAGTGTGTCGCTTTCAGATGATTTGCGTCAGCGTATTTGTGATGCTGCTGTGAAATTAACGAAAAATGTAAATTATTTAAACGCAGGAACAGTTGAATTCCTTGTAAAAGATGATAATTTCTATTTCATTGAAGTAAATCCGCGTGTTCAAGTAGAACATACAATTACAGAAATGATTACAGGAGTCGATATCGTTCAATCACAAATTTTAATAGCTGATGGACATGCATTACATAGCAAAATGGTAGGTGTTCCAAAGCAAGAGGAAGTTGTTGTACATGGATTTGCAATACAATCTCGAGTAACGACTGAGGATCCACTAAATAATTTCATGCCGGATACAGGAAAAATTATGGCGTATCGATCAGGTGGTGGCTTTGGGGTTCGTCTTGATACAGGTAATAGTTTCCAAGGTGCTGTTATTACACCGTACTATGATTCTTTACTTGTAAAAGTTACAACATGGGCGCTTACTTTTGAACAAGCTGCTGCAAAAATGGAACGTAACTTAAAAGAATTCCGTATTCGTGGTATTAAAACTAATATTCCATTCCTAGAGAATGTAGTAAAACATAAAAACTTCTTATCAGGGGAATATGACACTTCATTTATTGATGCGTCACCGGAACTATTCTTGTTCCCCAAACGTAAAGACCGCGGAACGAAAATGTTAAATTATATCGGGACAGTAACAGTAAATGGCTTCCCAGGAGTAGGGAAAAAAGAGAAACCAATTTTCCCAGATGCTCGTATACCAAATGTATTACACTCAGAGCCAATCCAAAATGGAACGAAACAAATTTTGGATGAGCGTGGAGCAGACGGATTAGTAAAATGGGTACAAGATCAAAAACGTGTACTTTTAACGGATACAACATTCCGTGATGCGCATCAGTCATTACTTGCAACGCGTATTCGTACAAAAGATTTACACCAAATTGCAGAGCCGACAGCGAGAATGTTACCGAACTTATTCTCAGCAGAAATGTGGGGCGGTGCAACGTTTGATGTTGCATATCGTTTCTTAAAAGAAGATCCGTGGGAACGATTACTAGATCTTCGTGAAAAAATGCCAAATGTTTTATTCCAAATGTTACTTCGTTCTTCAAACGCGGTTGGTTACAAAAACTATCCGGATAATTTAATTCAAAAGTTTGTGGAGTGTTCTGCTCAAGCTGGAATTGATGTGTTCCGTATTTTTGATAGCTTAAACTGGGTAGAAGGTATGAGAGTTGCGATTGATGCTGTACGAGATACTGGTAAAATTGCAGAAGCAACTATGTGTTACACAGGGGATATCCATGATCCGTTACGTAGTAAATATGATTTAAATTACTATAAAAATTTAGCAAAAGAATTAGAAGCATCAGGAGCTCACATTTTAGGTATTAAAGATATGGCGGGCTTACTAAAACCAAATGCAGCATATGATTTAGTTTCAGCATTAAAAGAGACGGTATCGATTCCGATTCACCTGCACACACACGATACGAGTGGAAATGGTATATTAACGTATACGAAAGCAATTGAAGCAGGTGTTGACATTGTCGATGTAGCAGTAAGTTCTATGGCTGGTCAAACGTCACAACCAAGTGCGAACACGCTATACTATGCGTTAGGTGGAAACGAAAGACAGCCAGATGTTAATATAGATTCATTAGAAAAATTATCTCATTACTGGGAAGATGTACGTAAATACTACGCACCGTTTGAAAGTGGTATGAATGCTCCTCATACAGAGGTATATATGCACGAAATGCCAGGCGGACAGTATAGTAATTTACAACAACAAGCGAAAGCGGTTGGCTTAGGCGATCGTTTCGATGAAGTGAAAGTAATGTACCGCCGTGTGAATGACATGTTTGGTGATATTGTTAAAGTAACACCATCATCTAAAGTTGTCGGTGATATGGCATTATTCATGGTTCAAAATCACTTAACAGAACAAGATGTTTTAGAGCGTGGACATTCTATGGACTTCCCAGGATCTGTTGTTGAAATGTTCTCTGGAGATTTAGGACAACCATATGGTGGTTTCCCGAAAAAGTTACAAGAAATTATTTTAAAAGGGAAAGAACCATTAACAGTAAGACCAGGTGAATTATTAGAACCAGTAGATTTCGACGCGTTAAAAGAAGAGCTATTCCATAAACTTGGACGCGAAGTGACGATGTTTGATGTAGTTGCATATGCATTATATCCAAAAGTATTTATGGATTACGAAAAAGTTGCTGAGATTTATGGAAATGTATCTGTGCTTGATACACCGACATTCTTCTATGGTATGAGACTTGGTGAAGAAATCAATGTGGAAATTGAACAAGGTAAAACATTGATGGTTAAACTAGTATCAATTGGAGAGCCTCAGCCAGATGGGAATCGTGTTCTTTACTTGGAGTTTAACGGTCAACCACGTGAGATTGTTGTGAAAGACGAAAGTGTGAAAGCAACAGTTGCACAACGTGTGAAAGGAAACCGTGAAAATCCAAACCACATTAGCGCAACAATGCCAGGAACGGTTATTAAAGTAGTTGTAAAAGAAGGCGATGAAGTGAAAAAAGGCGATTCTATGGCAATTACAGAAGCGATGAAAATGGAAACGACAGTTCAAGCGCCGTTCAATGGTAAAGTGAAAAAAGTATATGTTAACGATGGAGATGCAATTCAAACGGGTGACTTACTCATTGAATTAGATCACTAAAATAAAAAAGAGTTGTGGAAACACAGCTCTTTTTTATTAAGAAAAAATACCTTGCCAATTCGGCAAGGTATTTTCATTTATTTTGTTTGTTTAGAAGTTGATGCAGCTTCTTTTGCATTCACTTTACTTCTTGTACCTAACATAACTAAATAGCATAGTACAGCAAACAAGCAAGAAATGAATAGTGAATGTAATAATGCCATTGATAAACTAGCATTTGTAAATACGACTAAAATTCCTACGATAGCTTGAAGTGTAACAAGGATAAATGAGATGATCCATCCCCAGTATACGACAGGCTGCTGTTTGTAATGGCGGATAGCGAGAATCATCGCGTATAGTATCCAAGCGAAAATTAACATCGCTGCAACTCTATGTCCCATTTGAACCCATTCATGTAATTGAGTTGGCATAGGTCTATTTTTGCTACATAAAGGAAAGTCTGGACAGGCTAAGCTAGCTCGTTCGTGACGTACTAAAGCCCCTGTGTAGACGACAATATAACTGTAAATTGTTACACCATAAATATGAAATTTCATTTTTTTATCCATAATAAGTGAACGTGCATCAAATTTTTGGTCAATTTCAAAGATAAGACACGTTAATAAAATGACAGAAGCAAATGAAATTAAGGAAATACCGAAATGGATAGCAAGTACAGCTGGCATTTGCCCCCAAACAACCGCTGCGGCTCCCATTAATGCTTGTGCAACTAAAAATACGAAGGATAAAATTGCTAACGTTTTTGTTTCGCGCACATGTTTATAATATTTCCAGGACAAAATACAAAGGAGAGTGACAAGAATTCCTGCTGATCCTGATGTAAGGCGATGACTTAGTTCAATAATAGTTTCCATTGATAAATTAGATGGAACAAATTCGCCGTTACAAAGTGGCCATGATTTACCGCACCCTTGGCCAGAGCCTGTTTTTGTAACTAAGGCGCCTCCTAATAAAACTATTAATAAATCAAGACTCGTAATGACTGCTAACCATTTAATAAAGCGTTGCAATCTCTTTCACCATCTTTCTGCTATGAAGTTATTGCGAAATATTTTCATTCCATTATGTATAGAATAAAACGCGCTAGTTCCTATGATATATAAAAAATAATAAAATAGCAAAGAAATGGAGGGGGAAGACAGGGAAGAGAAAACGGGTGTGGAAATAAGGTTTATAAGGAAATTTTTAGGTGAAAAATAGGCTATTTTGAAAAGAAATGGGGAGAATACGTGTTAAATATGACAAAAAAGTTTATTATAGAAGGTAACATCATGTTATGATATGGATAAGTAACAATTAAGTTTTTTATGTTCGACACAAAAAGTTCATGTTTTCTTCACAAAATGTTCGGGAAATATGATTTAATATATTGGAGTATGGGCGTAGATTAGTAGTAGAATGGGTTAACAATGTTTCTACTGTAATAATATTGCTATATAGAAGCGAAATATTTCAATTTGAAATAGGCGCAAAAAGAAAGATGAAAGTTTTAAGAGGGGGTTAAAGTGATGAACCATGCAACAAGTGAGCTGCATGATGAGTCTGCTGTTACAAGCGTACCGGAAACAACTCGGTTACAAGATTTAAAAGCGCTCGTTAAAATGGGGATTGTAAACTCAAATACACTTACTGTATTTACAGGATTTTGGTTGGCATTACACTTTAATGGATTAAGTGTAATGGACAATCTGGATAAGTTATTCTTTACAATCGTTGGTTCTGGATTAGTTATGGCAGGGGTATGTTGTTTAAACAACTACATTGATCGAGACATCGATCCATTAATGGAAAGAACAAAGACCCGTCCAACGGTTACTGGAAAGTATAAACCAGGATTTGCACTTACATTTGGACTAGTTATATTACTTCTTGGTTTTGTATTTTTATTATTAACAACACCAATGGCAGTCTTAATGGGATTTATTGGTGCTTTCACATATGTTGTTCTATATAGTTTATGGACAAAGAGAAAGTATACACTAAATACTGTTGTAGGTAGTATATCTGGTGCAGTTCCACCTTTAATTGGGTGGGCAGCAATCGATCCATCTTTAGGCCATCCAATTGCTTGGATGTTATTTTTAATTATGTTTATTTGGCAAATCCCACATTTCCTTGCATTAGCAATGAAACGTGTTGATGAATATCGAAACGCAGGAATTCCAATGCTTCCTGTAGTTCATGGATTTGAAATTACGAAACGCCAAATTATGATTTGGACAGTATGTTTATTACCACTACCATTTTATATGAGTGGACTAGGGATAACATTTATGGTAATTGCAACACTGCTTAACATCGGATGGATCGTTTTAGGTTTTTATGGCTTCCGTAAGAAAGATGACATCAAATGGTCTGTGCAAATGTTTGTTTATTCCCTAAATTATTTAACAATCTTATTTGTATCAATGATTGTAGTTACATTCTTCTAAGACAACGACATAATTGGATTTCTTTACGTTGAGATTTACTTTACTTAACTATAAAGTACAATCTAATTCACAAGGAAAGTGGGGGTTGTTTGTATGAAGAAACAGTGGCGACTGCTTTCGTTCGTTTCACTGCTGGCTTTACTGTTAGGGGGATGCGGTAAAGCCTTTCAATCTACTTTAATTCCGCAAGGAGAGGTAGCAAAAATGCAATATGATCTGCTCTTACTAGCAAGTGCGATCATGGTAGGAGTAGTACTAGTAGTTACTATTATTTTCTTATATGTAATTGTGCGTTTCCGACAAAAGAAAGGTCAGGAAGATTATATTCCGGAGCAAGTTGAAGGGAATCACAAACTAGAAATTATATGGACAGTTATTCCGATTATTCTTTTGCTAATCTTAGCTGTTCCGACGGTTACATATACATTCAAACTTGCTGATGTAAGTGCGATGGAGAAAAAGAATATTGATAAAGATACTATCGTTGTTGATGTAACAGCGAATCTTTATTGGTGGGAATTTTCTTATAAATCAGAAAAGATAGTAACTTCTCAAGATTTAGTCATCCCCACAGGTAAGAAAGTGTATTTGAATTTGAAGGGTGCCGATATTAAACATTCGTTTTGGGTTCCATCTTTAGCTGGGAAAATGGATACAAATACAGATAATGTGAACAAAATGTGGTTAAAGGCAGATAAATCGGGCACTTATAATGGTTTTTGTACAGAATTTTGCGGCCCATCACATTCTTTAATGCAATTCAAAGTGAAAGCTTTAGATGAAAGCGAGTACAAAAAGTGGCTTGCTGATATGAAGAAAATTGATGGGAAGAAAGAAGTAGCTTCAACAAAGGCGCAAGAAGGCCAAGAAATATTTAATAAAAGCTGTATTGGTTGTCACGCAGTTGGATCTAATGATAGTAGACCACCTTCCGCTCGTATCGCACCAAACTTAGCAAACTTTGCGGATCGCGATACAGTTGCCGGCATTGCTGAAAACAATGAAGAAAACTTAAAAAAATGGCTGAAAGATCCTGAAAATATGAAACCAGGAAATAAAATGACTGGTAAATATGGCAACTTAACAGACGATCAAATTGATGCATTAAATGCATATTTACAAACGTTGAAAGTTGAAAAGTAAAGAGGGATTATTCGCGAAGGGGAGGTTGAAAACGTGAGTTCTGTAGCAAAAAAACAGGGGATGGGTGCTGTCATATGGGATTATTTAACGACAGTAGACCATAAAAAGATTGCCATTCTCTATTTAATTGCAGGTGGATTGTTTTTTATAATAGGCGGAATAGAAGCTCTATTTATTCGCCTTCAATTAGCGATTCCTAACAACGCTTTTCTTGTTGGGGATGCTTATAATCAAGTATTAACTATGCACGGTACAACAATGATTTTCCTCGCAGCTATGCCACTCGTGTTTGCATTTATGAACGCCGCTGTACCACTTCAAATTGGTGCACGTGATGTAGCGTTCCCGTTTTTGAATTCACTCGGATTTTGGTTATTTTTCTTTGGTGGAGTATTTTTAAATTTAAGTTGGTTTTTAGGTGGAGCACCTGATGCAGGATGGACATCTTATGCATCTTTAGCTTTAGCCTCTAAAGGCCATGGTGTTGATTTTTATGTGCTTGGCTTGCAAATCTCCGGTATAGGTACATTAATTGGAGGTATTAACTTCCTTGTAACCATTATTAATATGCGTGCGCCAGGGATGACGTATATGCGTATGCCGATGTTTACATGGACGACATTTGTAACATCTTCATTAATATTATTTGCTTTTCCGCCGTTAACTGTAGGATTAGGCCTTTTAATGTTAGACCGCTTATTTGGAACAAGTTTCTTTAATCCAGCACTGGGCGGGAATACAATTATATGGGAGCACTTATTCTGGATTTTCGGTCATCCAGAAGTATACATTCTTATACTCCCAGCTTTCGGAATATTCTCAGAAATCTTCGCGACGTTTTCGAAGAAACGATTATTTGGTTATTCGTCGATGGTGTTTGCGACAGTATTAATTGGATTTTTAGGATTTATGGTATGGGCGCATCATATGTTTACCGTTGGGCTTGGTCCAGTTGCAAATGCTATTTTCTCGGTTGCAACAATGGCGATTGCGGTTCCGACTGGTATTAAAATATTCAACTGGCTCTTTACAATGTGGGGCGGAAGTATTCGTTTTACGACACCGATGATGTGGGCAGTAGCCTTCATTCCATCATTCGTAATGGGAGGAGTTACAGGTGTTATGCTAGCATCTGCACCAGCTGATTATCAATTTCATGATAACTATTTCGTAGTAGCTCACTTTCATTACGTAATTGTCGGCGGTGTTGTATTTGGTTTACTAGCAGGAGCCCATTATTATTGGCCACTGATGTTTAATAAAGTATTGAATGAAACGTTAGGAAAGATAACATTTTGGTTATTCTTTATCGGTTTCCATTTAACGTTCTTCATTCAGCATTTCCTAGGATTAATTGGTATGCCACGTCGTTACTACACATATCTTGAAGGTCAAGGGTTGGAAATGGGCAATATGATTAGTTCTATTGGAGCGGTATTTATGGCTCTTGGAACGATTGTTCTTCTATTCAATGTAATTAAAACAACAGTATCAAAAGAAAAGGCTGGTCGTGATCCATGGGATGGACGTACATTAGAATGGACAATGCCAGCACCTACACCAGAATATAACTTTAAACAATTACCATTTGTTCGCGGGTTAGATCCGTTTTGGATTGAAAAACGTGAAGGGAATAAAGAGATGACAGCGGCGGAACCAGTTGGTGATATTCATATGCCAAATCCATCATTTTCACCATTTATCATTTCTTTAGGATTGTTTATAGCGGCATTCGGTGCAATGTATATGCAGGGTGGAAAAGATAAGTTTTGGTTATTAGTAGCAATTATCGGTTTAATTATTACGTTTGGTACAATGTTCCTACGTTCAGTAATTGATGATCATGGATATCATATTCATAAAGAAGATTTAGAAGATAAGGGGGGCAAGGCGTAATGCATGTAGATGAAAAATTAACGAATGAAACATTTCCAGCAGAGCCTGAAAAAGCAACCCTTGAGGGGAAAAATAAGTTTGTCGGTTTTTGGTTATTTCTTGGAGGCGAAACAGTATTGTTCGCTTCCTTATTTGGCACATATTTAGCTTTAAAGAATTCTACAAATGGCGGACCAACATCTCAAGAGATGTTCCAAATGCCACTCGTTTTCATTATGACGATGCTTTTATTAACGAGTAGCTTAACGAGCGTATATGCGATGTACCATATGAAAAACTTTAATTTTAAGAAAATGCAACTTTGGCTACTGGTAACAGTGCTGCTAGGTTTAGGGTTTTTAGGATTTGAGATCTATGAGTTTTATCATTATACGCATGAATTTAAGCATACTATGAGAAGTAGCGCATTTGGTTCCGCGTTTTATGCTCTTGTTGGTACACATGGACTCCACGTATTGTTTGGATTGTGTTGGATTTTAACATTAATCTTTAGAAATGCGAAGAGAGGTCTAAATTTATACAATGCACCGAAGTTTTATGTTGCATCGATTTATTGGCACTTTATTGACGTAGTTTGGGTGTTTATTTTCACTGTAGTATATTTGATGGGAATGGTGGGATAAACAATGGCGATAAAGCAAACGAATAATCCTAAAGTTGATCTTGTTTATCGGAAAAGAAAAAGTGCGGAGGAAATGAAGCATCAAGTTATTACATTTGCATTAATGATTTTTTTAACATTAGTTGCATTTGTAGCAGTAGCATATCCGAAAACTTTTAGTCCGACTTTTTCAGTACCATTTATTTTACTATTAGCGGTGGTACAAGTAATTTTTCAATTGTATTATTTTATGCATATGAGTCATAAAGGACATGAAGCGGCAAGTTTCTTTCTTTATTCTGGTCTGTTGATCGGATTAATTACAATTTTAGCTTTTATGACAATTGTGTGGATTTGAAAAGTGGAGAATAAGGGAGCTTGTGTTGACACAGCTCCCTCTTCATGTTATGTGAACGGATAACCTTAAGAAGGTAGGTGTGAAAATGAGTAACTTGTGGATATTTGGTTTTCAAGCGCTATGGAGTCCAATCTTTTTACTATTTATGATTTCAATCCTTATTGGGTACTTTTTAATTATTGGGCCATATAGAATGCGATTTGAACATGCGACAAAGGTAAGTAAGAAGCAAGTTTTTTATTTTACGACTGGAATTGTTCTTTTGTATTTTGTAAAGGGAGGGCCTATTGATTTAATTGGTCATATTATATTTAGTGCACATATGTTTGAAATGGCAGTTATGTATATTGCCGTTCCGCCGTTATTGTTGCTTGGTATACCAGTTTGGTTATATCGCTATATTACTTCTTTTAAGTTCGTTCAAATTATATTGAAGATATTTGCTAAGCCACTTATTGCATTGTTTGTATTTAATGGCCTGTTTTCTTTTTATCATTTACCAGTTGTTTTTGATACAGTAAAACAAAGTCAAATTGCTCATCCTATTTGTCTTGCTATATTGTTCTTTACGGCAATCATGATGTGGTGGCCGATGCTAAATCCATTACCAGAATATCAAACGTTGAGTGATATAAAGAAACTTGGTTATATGTTTGCTAATGGTATATTATTAACGCCAGCTTGCGCGTTAATCATTTTTGCGACGGCACCATTATTTGCAACGTATACGGATCCGGCTGCTTGGATGAAGGCGATGGAATTATGTGTACCAGCGGGAACTTTATCTGATTTAAATATAACTGGACCAGAATTTTTACACTGGATGCCCGTCGTGCAAGATCAACAAACAGGTGGCATCATTATGAAAATTGTCCAGGAAATAGTGTACGGTACGATTATTGGTTATGTGTTCTTTCGATGGGCGCGTAGAGAGCGTGAAAAAGATAAAGAACAGTTGCAACAATTACCGCCATATTTACAAACGAAGTAAAAAGTGTATGGGTTTCCATACACTTTTTTAGTTTTACTAAACTTTTATAGATTGAATTTTCTGATTATTTATGTTAAGTTAGTGTAGGCATGTACTAAAAGTGGATATAAGATTTACTACTAGCTTTAATGCATAATAATTCCATGTGTAGTACAAGTTTTTTAGAGAGTTACAAATTTATATTGTTATCTTTAATAAAACAAGGACTATTTTAAGGGGGAATTTAAATGGGTAGTAGTGGAAGTATGGTAAAGCCAATTAGTGGTTTTTTAACAGCATTAATACAATATCCAGTACCGGTAGTAGAGTCACGTGCAGACATTGATAAACAAATTAAACAGATCATAAAAACAATTCATTCAACTAAAGCAGGGTATCCTGGATTGGAATTAATAGTATTTCCAGAATATAGTACGCAAGGGCTTAATACAAAAAAATGGACTACAGAAGAGTTTTTATGTACAGTCCCTGGGCCAGAAACAGACTTGTTTGCTGAGGCATGTAAAGAGTCTGAAGTATATGGTGTTTTTTCTATAATGGAAAGAAATCCTGATGGTGGAGAACCGTATAATACAGCAATAATTATTGATCCACAAGGTGAAATGATTTTGAAGTATCGTAAGCTAAATCCTTGGGTGCCAGTTGAACCTTGGAAGGCTGGAGATTTAGGTTTACCTGTTTGTGATGGACCTGGAGGAAGTAAATTAGCTGTTTGTATTTGTCATGATGGTATGTTTCCTGAAGTAGCTCGTGAAGCAGCTTATAAAGGCGCAAATGTCTTGATTCGTATTTCTGGATATAGCACACAAGTTAGTGAACAATGGATGTTAACTAATCGTTCGAATGCATGGCAAAATTTAATGTATACATTGTCGGTGAACTTAGCCGGTTATGATGGTGTATTTTATTATTTTGGTGAAGGACAAGTATGTAATTTTGATGGGACTACTTTAGTGCAGGGACACCGAAATCCTTGGGAGATTGTTACTGCTGAAGTATATCCAGAGCTAGCAGATCAAGCTAGATTAGGATGGGGTCTCGAAAATAATATATATAATTTAGGTTCAAGGGGATATGTAGCGACTCCTGGTGGGGTGAAAGAAAACCCATATACGTTTGTAAAAGATTTAGCTGAAGGTAAATATAAGGTTCCTTGGGAAGATGAGATTAAAGTAAAGGATGGAACTATTTATGGGTATCCAGTCAAAAAGACGATTCATTCTTAAGTAAGATAAATAGAACAAGCGCATCAATATGATGCGCTTGTTCTATTTACTCAATGATTTGGAATTCTTTTAACTCTTTTTCGACATTTTGTAGGAGTTGTTCGCTTTTTTGAAGTACATTCGTTGGGAAAATTTCACCATCACCATATTCAACGCCGTGAGGATAATAGTGTTTACCTAATAAAGGAGGAAGTAGCTTTATTTCAGCGTGTCTGCTACCAATGTCACCTTCAACAGCTAAACCTTGTACACGTAAATAATAAACATCGTTTAATATTTCGAATTTATAATCGTATGTAACTCGTTCATAATCCCACTGTCCAGCAAGTACAAAATGGTTCTTTTCCATAATCTCTGTTAATAGTGTTAAATCAACGACGGCTCCATTAAATTTTGTATTTGTAAATTGCATAAAATACCTCCTTTTTTAATGTTACATCATTATTTTTATAATAGTATGAATAATAAGAAAGTGCAATTCATATTGAGAGAAAAGGGATAATCCAGACTTTTTTTGCGAAAATATGATATAGTGAAAAGAGTACGGTACACACAAAAAAAGGAAAGAAAAGGATTTGTGTATATCTCAATTTTATGTTTTGTGCAGGAGGTATATCGATTGAAGAAATTATTGCGTATCGTAATGATTACAATTTTAATTTTAGCTGTTGATTTATACGGGAAATTACTCGTTTCACAATATATATTAACCCCATCTCAATCAAAGCAAGAAAATAAAATTGTGAAAAAGAAAAAACAAGTAAATGAAGACTCTTCCGATACGGTTTTAAATATGATTGGTGGGGACTCTGAAATTTTATTAGCGAAATGGGGCGAACCTTCTCGAATAGAGCCATCTGCTTACGGATATGAATGGTGGGTATACAATCAAGATTTATCTCAGTATGTTCAATTTGGGGTTGCTGAGCGTAAAGTTGTAACGGCGTATGTTGCTGGTGAGCAAGTTAAGGTGCCACCTTATTATATAAATGAAAAGTATGAAGATGTGTATAAAAAGAATCCACTCTCGCATGAGATTTCATTAAAAAGAGGGAAGAGTAGTTATCAATTTGAGTTATCTGATACTGAAGTGATGGAGCAACCATTAATACCAGTAGAAGATGGCTGGGCACAATTATATTTTGATCATTTTACGCATGAGCTTGTTGGTGTTCGTTATATGGATGACGAAACGTTATTACGTCAAAGACCGTATCAGCTCGTTTATTCAGGTGAATTACTGGCAGAACAACCATTAACTCCAGATAAAATGAAACAAATAGAGAATGGGAATATGCAACAAATTTTTGATTTAACAAATATTATTCGAAGTCGTCATAATTTACCGTTGTTAGCGTGGGACCAACAAACGGCAGAAGTGGCAATCGGTCATAGTAAAGATATGAAGGATAATAATTACTTTTCACACGATTCACCTACATTAGGTACGTTAGGAGATCGTTTACAACGCGGGAAAGTAGGATTTCAACTTGCCGGTGAGAACATAGCGGCGCAACATAGTGATGGAGTTGCTGCATTGCAAGGTTGGTTAAATAGTGAGGGACATCGAAAGAATTTATTGAATGAACAATTTACAGGATTAGGTGTTGGCGTATACGATAAGTTTTATACACAAAATTTTATTCGGAAATAAAATGAAACTGTAAATTGTGGATGGGAATCTTCCCCTATGCAAATAGTAGGATAAAAAGGTGCATGAATCGTCTAAAAATAGGCGAACCATGCGCCTTTTTTTTCTTATTATATAGTAGATATACATGAAGAGGTGAGGATTATGCCGACAACAAAAGGACCGTTACATCCATCGGTTCAACAGTTTAAAGAGTTTGTAAACCATCACCCTAAAATGGTTCATGAAGTTCGAAGTGGTCATAAAACTTGGCAACAGTTTTATGAGGAATGGTACTTACTTGGTGAAGAAGATCCAATATGGGCAACTTTTAGACCGGATGGAGCGCCTGCTTTTTCTTCGGTAAAAGAAAAGAAAAAAGAAAAAGGAAAAGAAAAGGATACTCGAACTGAAGAGGAAAAAACTGCTGATGTGATGGGACAAATGCTTTCTTTTTTTAAAAAGTTAGACGTGGAACAAATGCAACATCATTTAGCCAATGTGACGAGTGCTATTGGTAGTGTGCAACAAGTTTTTCAACAATTTCAAGGAAAACGCACGCAGCAAGAAGAGAGTACTTCCGAAAATAATCCATTTTTCTTTCAGAAGGATTAGGAGGAAAGCGGATGAGAGCAGAAATTATGGAGTTTATAAAGGCTGATGAGGATTTATCTCGCTATATTAGGGAGCAACCTTACTGGTATAGAAAACTAACGCGAAACCCTGAAGAAAAAGAGGCATTTGAGTTAGCAGCTATGCAACATTTCAAAAAAACGATACCAGATAAAGTTGAGAAATTCCAAAATCAATTGGCAGTTGCTTCCATTATGATTGATATGTTTCAGTATATGAAGCAGCAAAATGCAACATAATTGGAAGGGAAAACTATGTCCGTCATGCAGAACTTTTGATACAATAGAAGCGGATTATTTAAAAAGGAGTTGCAGCATGAGCATGACGGAAATTTGTTTAGTACGACATGGACAAACTGATTGGAATTTTCAAGAGATTATTCAGGGACGTGAAGATATTCCGCTTAATGAAGTGGGGAAGAAGCAGGCAAGTCAAAGTGCAGCTGCTTTGAAAGCGGAGGCATGGGATATAATTATAAGTAGCCCATTAATTAGAGCGCAAGAAACAGCTAAGGAAATTGCAGAGGCAACTGGATTACAATCAATTTTATTAGATGAGCGATTTGTTGAACGTAATTTTGGTGAAGCTTCTGGGAAGCCAGTTGCGACTGTTAGGGAATTAATTGCAGAAGGTAAAGTAGAAGGTATGGAGCAAGATGAAGAAATTGTAGCTCGTTGTTTTGCTGCGGTAAAAGACGTTGCAGAAACTCATTCTGGCAAACGTATTATTATTGTAGCCCATTCACATGCGATAAAAGCAATTTTACATGCAATTGCTCCGGAAGATATTTCGTTTAAGACACCGTTAAAAAACGCATGTATTAGTTATGTGAATGAAAATAGTGGGAAGTGGGATGTTCTTAAATACAACATTGCGGAACATATTAATGTATAAATGCGTACTGAAATTATTAAAAAATAGTTAGAATGATATCTTTCTGTTTAGTGAGACACTTCAATTAGTAGTTCTATTCTAAATGTGGTATGATAAATACTCGGAGGTGTCTCTCATGATTGTAGCGACGCTAGAAAGCGTATTAATATTAGATAAGGCAGAGCAGCTTGCAAAAGCGATCATCTGTTCAGATATAGCAGAAGATTACCGTAAATGTTATAAAGACTTGCATGAAGATATGGAAGTTCAGACGTTAATTCAGCAATTTACAGCGATGAAAGAACGATATGAGGAAGTGCAACGTTTCGGTAAATATCATCCTGACTATACTTTCGTTTCGACGAAAATGAGGGAATTGAAGCGTTCTGTAGACTTACATGATAAGATTGCAGCTTTTAAACGAGTAGAAACGGCTTTACAAAAGTTGTTAGATGAAGTGAGTGTAGCAATCGGTTCTGAGGTGTCCTCTTCCATCAAAGTTCCAACAGGAAATCCATTTTTTGATGCTGGTGGCTGTGGTGGCGGTTGTGGTACCGGCGGAGGTTGCGGTTGTAAAAAAACGGGGTAAATCACCCCGTTTTTTAGAAGATAGAAGAAAACGTATACAGAGTTTGTCCTGTAATGTCATAAATTTCTGATTGGTTTTCATAAAATATAAAATATATGTTTTTAAAAGGAGAAGATGGAGAAGATTATGTTCGGGCAACGACAAAGTATGATTGTTTATTTACATTCATTGAAACATGCCAAGATTTTAAGAAAATATGGTAACATACATTACATATCAAAACGTTTAAAATATGCAGTAGTATATTGTGATATGGAACAAATTGAGCATATGATGCAAAAGTTGAACAAACTTCCTTTTGTGAAAAAGATAGAACAGTCGTACCGCCCGTATTTAAAAACGGAATTTGAAAATTCACGTCCTGATCGGGCAAAAGAATACGATTATAGCTAATAGAAAAAATCCCCTGCTAATTTTAGCAGGGGATTTTTCATTTGAAATAACACATTATTTCATTGGAGGAATAAAATTATTCATTCGTAAAATACCAATTAAATGATTGAAAAACAGTTCTTTTTCTGGGAAAGTTGTGGATGGTTTTACCGTAAAGGTAGTCACTTTTTTTCCAAGTTGTTCTGCCGTTTCTTCAAATAAAATGACGCGTTTACTTTTTTTATTTTCAAGTACAGGAATGCCTTCACGACATATGTATAATGGTTGGAAATCACCAGTAGTAGTTGGTTTTAATATTACAACAAGTGAGCACACTTTTTTTTCATTTTTAATTGTTTCAAATTGTAACATATGTGTTATACGTTCTTGATTTGCTTTGGCAATTTCAAGTAATTCATATAAATCAGAGTAGCCCTCTCCGAGTTCTATAAAACGTTGAATCATATCTTTTCCTCCTCTTTCTTTTACTGTACCATCTCACTTTTTAAATGAAAAGTAGACAAAGAAAAAAAACCCTGCAAAGCAGGGCCCTTCTTATACTAGCATGTACTAGTAAGAAGGCAAAGGGAGAGGAGAAACCGGAGGAAGAACTTATGGGGAAACGTAAGTCTTCTCCGCGGTTGGCAACAACATCGAAGGTGATGTTGTTATAGTTATTTATGTCCAATCTAAATGAAGATATACATGATGAAATTAAATTTTATGTTGGGCTTTTTATTTTTCTTTTTTTTATTTTATGATAGGATAAAAAAGATAAAGTGAAACTTTAATCAGTGGGGGCATTTCCCACTGATTATTAGCCCGCACCAATCGGGCTTTTACTGCCCGTTAACGCGGGGTAAAGTGAAACGAATAGTTCGTGTTAGCGAATGGTGAGATGAATACATAAAAATGCAGAGCGGTTATTTTAAGTTAAGTTCTTCTAGTCTTCGTTGGAAGATGAATGGAATCGTAAAGTTTGGTAGCGGTTACCGAATGAAGAAGGGCTTTCTATAATTGCTCGATAGATTGAAATAAAGGTAGTGACAACAGATGAGAGTAGTTTCAGGAAAATGTAAGGGACACCCGCTTAAAGCGGTGCCAGGTAATACAACACGTCCAACGACTGATAAAGTAAAAGAATCCATTTTTAATATGATAGGCCCTTATTTTGATGGGGGTGTTGCTCTTGATTTATTTGGTGGTAGCGGTGGTCTTGGAATCGAAGCTATAAGTAGAGGGATTGATAAAGCGATTTTTGTTGATCGAGACAATAAAGCGATAAAGGTAATCCATCAAAATTTAGAAAGTTGTAGAATACAGGAACAAGCTGAAGTATATCGGAATGATGCAGAACGTGCGATAAAAGCACTTATAAAACGTGAAATATCATTTGATCTTATATTAATTGATCCTCCATATAAAGATCAAAAAATTATATCTTTAATTAGTGTAATGGATCAACATGGATTGCTACATAACGATGGTTTAATTATGGCGGAGCATGGTAATGATGTAGTTTTACCCGAGTCTATAGGAAGACTTGTAAAAGTGCGAGCTGAAAATTATGGTATTACAGCGATATCGATTTATAAGTATGAAGGTGAGGGGACGGAATGACAAGTATAGCTATTTCTTCGGGAAGTTTTGATCCAATTACCCTTGGGCATCTGGATATTATTAAAAGGGGAGCAAAAGTATTTGACGAGGTATACGTAGTAGTTTTAAACAACTCGTCAAAAAAACCGTTCTTTTCAGTGGAAGAGCGTTTAGATTTAATTCGAGAAGCAACAAAGGATATTCCTAATGTCAAAGTAGATTCACATAGTGGACTACTAGTTGAGTATGCAAAAATGCGTAATGCGAACGCGATTTTACGTGGATTACGAGCAGTTTCTGATTTTGAATATGAGATGCAAATTACTTCTATGAATCGAAAGTTAGATGAAAACATTGAAACCTTTTTTATTATGACAAACAATCAATACTCATTTTTAAGCTCGAGCATTGTGAAAGAAGTTGCGAGATATGGAGGAAGTGTAGTAGATCTTGTACCTCCTGTTGTAGAACGTGCTTTAAAAGAAAAGTTTCAAACCCCGTTAAAGTGAACGGGGTTTTTCTTTGTTGCTCCGAAAAAATAATAAGATGACATATACATATAAACAAAATAATGTAAATATCGGTCCGTAGTGTATAAAAGATGTCCAAATTTCATGCAGAATAGAAGAATGATTCGATAAAAAGACGGGGATATCTTTTTGCATAGGTGAAAAAGAGCTTACTTTTTCATAAAATGGTTTCCAAAATATAAAAGTAAAAATAGGAGCAAGAATACTTTGGATAATTCGTGCGAAAAAATAGGGCTTAAATCTAATGTCTGTTTCAGCTAATATGCTAGCGACTTGTGCCTGAATAGAAAGGCCGCTAAATGCTAAAATAAAGCTTGTTACCATAGCTTGCTGCAGGAGGGGTGTTTCAGTTATTTGACTAATCATTTGGCTTCCAAGTGTCATTTCAAACATGCCAGATAATATCGGGATACTAAATTCGGTAGTTAGTTGGAAGAATGATAAAATATGTTGCATAATAAAAGAAAGGGCTGCTGTAATATGAAATACAGTAATCATTTTATTTAAAACAGAGAATAAAATAATAAATCCACCAATCATAAGTAGCGTTTGAATAGAAGAAACGATAGCGTCCCCAAGTAATTTTCCTATTGGTCTTTTTTCTTGCATACGTGTCTCGTGTAGAATTGAAAAAGGGTTTTGAAAAGGTTGTTTTTTAGTAACATGTTTATCATGCTTGGAACTGTTGTTATTGCCGTAAAAACGCATCAGTAACCCGACAGCAAAATTACTTAAATAATGTGCAGCAGCTAATACGATTCCTAATTTCGGATTATTGAAAAAACCGATAGAAACAGCGCCAAAAATAAAAAGTGGATTGGATGAGTTTGTAAAAGATACGAGGCGCTCTGCTTCAATTTGTGTTAGCTGATTGCTTTTGCGCAGTCTAGCGCTTAATTTGGCGCCAGCGGGAAAGCCTGAAGCCATTCCCATTGCCCAAACAAATCCGCCTATTCCTGGAACGCGGAAAAGTGGTCGCATAAGTGGTTCTAATATAACGCCTATAAATTTTACAACACCAATACTAATGAGAAGTTCGGCAATGATGAAAAACGGTAAAAGTGAAGGGAATACAACTTCCCACCATATATTTAACCCTCGAATGGAAGCTTGTAAAGCAGCTTGGGGGTGGAGTACAAGAGAAAAGGTTAAAAAAAGTGTTGATATGGTAAGGAAAGCCGTTTTCCATTTTTCATACATGTAAGTAAATCCCCCTTTGTCCCAAAAAACGTTCATTTCAGTATACGTGGATACGTAGTGAATTTAGACCATAAGTATGAAAAAGGAACGAAAAAAATTAAAGGGTGAGAAAAGTGAAAGAACCGAAAATTGGCTTAGCTCTTGGATCTGGGGGCGCAAAAGGTTTTGCTCATATTGGTGTTATAAAGGTTTTAAGGGAAAATGATATACCGATTCATATGATTGCAGGAAGTAGTATGGGGGCTTTAGTAGGTACATTTTATGCTGCTAGTTCAAACGTTGAAAGACTGTATAAACTGGCAAATGTTTTTAAGAGGAAATATTATTTAGATTTTACGGTTCCGAAAATGGGATTTATTTCTGGAAAACGTGTCAAAGATATGATTAAAATGTTTACATATAATAAAAATTTAGAAGAATTAGATATACCGACGGCTGTTGTGGCTACTGATATCTTAAAGGGGGAAAAAGTTGTTTTTACAAGTGGTCCAGTTGCAGAGGCGGTGAGAGCGAGTATTTCTGTACCTGGAGTGTTTGTGCCAGAGAAAATAGATGGACGATTATTGGTAGACGGTGGAGTGATTGATCGCATCCCAGTATCGGTTGTGAAAGAATTAGGTGCCGATATTGTCATTGCTGTTGATGTATCCCCGATTAAAGTAAATGGAGAGGTTACGTCTATTTATGATGTAATTATGCAGAGTATTGAAATTATGCAACATGAGCTTGTGATAAATCGGCAAATTGCATCTGATTTAATGATGCGCCCAGCTGTAGAACAATTTAGTTCCCGGGCTTTTACAAACATTGAAGACATTATTCGAGTTGGAGAGGTAGAAGCGGAAAAGCATGTTGCAAATATTCATTTATTAATTGAGCAGTGGAAGGAGAAACATAATGTTTAAGCGTTTTCGGTTTATATATGCAATTTTAATAGGGGTTATATTGGCAATGTTACTTGTTTATGTACGCCTGCCGTATTATGTAACGAAACCAGGAATGGCTGCCAAATTAGAGCCTTACGTTCAAGTTGAAGGGGGAACAAAAGAATCTGGTGATTTTATGCTTGTTACGGTTTCAATGGGACCGGCAAATGTAGTGAATTTAATAGCGGCACAGTTTAATAAATATACACATATTTCAAAAGCGGAAGAAATATTGCAAAAAGGTGAAAGTGATGAAGAATATCAATTTCGCCAAAATTATGCGATGAAAGATTCGCAAAATGCAGCGATTTATAATGCTTATAAACGTGCAAATCGTACTGTTTCTTTTGAAAATAAAGGTGTGTTGGTTGCTGGTGTAGCGAAAGGGATGCCTTCAGAAGGAAAGCTTAAACTTGGAGATGTTATCATTGCCGTTGACGGAAAAACATTTGAAAAGACAGAACAATTTATTGAATATATGACAGGGAAAAAAGAAGGAGATACAGTAAATATTGAGTACAAGAGGGATGGGAAACAGTTAAAAGAAAATTTAAATGTAAAGACTATTCCGAATGGAAATGGACGTGTTGGTATAGGTGTTTCTATCGTTACGGAAAGAGAATTAGTGGTAGATCCGAAAGTGAAAATTGACTCTCATGAAATAGGCGGACCATCGGCAGGCCTAATGTTTACATTAGAAATATATAATCAACTGGTGGAAGATGATTTAACAAGAGGGCATGAAATAGCTGGAACAGGGACGATCAATGAAAAGGGAGAAGTTGGCCCGATTGGTGGTATTCAGCAAAAAGTGGTTGCTGCAAGTGATGCTGGTGCTGAAGTGTTCTTTGCACCAAATGAAAAAGGTGCGGAGAAATCGAATTATAAAGATGCACTTGAGGCTGCGAAAGATATTAAAACGAAAATGAAAGTTGTGCCAGTTGATACGTTGGATGATGCATTAATGTATTTGGAAAAAATGGGAAAGAAATAAAAAAACCTCTCTGAAAAGAGAGATTTTTTTATAGGAATTTTGCAGTTGTTTCATCGTAACGAATTGGGTGATGTGTTGCATCTTGTTTTAGTAGTTGTGTTCGTAATGGTTCTTGTATGATGGAGAAATATACAGAATTGGCTTTTCGCTCTATGTGTAAAGTAGGATGGTCAAATGTTTTTGTATGGGTAAGGATTGGAAGCTCTATTTTTTTCTTGTTTTTTGAAAGGTACGTTTGTCCTTTTTGTGACATGCCTAATAGACGAATGTATGGTGCATGTTGCTCTATATTTGCGCAATGTATTTCTTCTTTTGTTGTATTTGTTAAAATATGTGTACAAGCTCTTTGTAATCTAGTCCACGTATAACGTTTCGTTTTTAGCGCTTCCATGAATGAATGGAAGAAGGAACTGGTTTGTATTTTTGATAAAATACGATGCTCTAAACCTTCCTCAATTTCATATATATGTCGTAAGTCTTCTGGAGACATTGTCATAAGTTTGTATTTAAAAAATGAAAAGTATTGTTCCCAATTATGTAATGTCCCGTAGTTTTGTTTATAACTCGCTAAAAGAGAAGCAGTCGCTTTTGGGATGAAAGGCTCAACTTCTGTAAAGGAACTATTTTCACTAAAAAGTTGTTTGCGAATACTTGTTGCACTTGCAATATGTTGGTCGTTAAATGTTTCATCATGATAATGAGATGCGAATCTTTTTATCGTTTGTGCTTGCATAGAACTATTTTGCATTAGAATTGCTTTTATGTATTGGAAGCCTAAAATGTTATTTGGTTGTGACATGTCTATATTTTTTTCAGAAGATAAAATGTGTAGGAAAGCTTCAGATGTAGCTTTTGCGTAACTATTACCTGCGTTCATAAATTGCTTTACAAGACGATTAAAAGTCTTTTCTTCACTTTTTTGCACAGAGATGGTGTTATAAAAATTTTCGATTTGTCCATCTTCACTGCCGAAACAAATTTCAGAAACGTGTAGGGCGTTTAAAATAGAAATAGCGCCATTTGCAAAGGTTTCGGCCTTTTGCGTTGAAAAGGCATAAGGAAGCTCTACAACGAGGTCTACACCGCATGCTAAGGCCATTTTGGTACGATACCATTTGGATACGAGTGCTGGCTCACCACGTTGTAAAAAAGGGCCACTCATAACAGCGATTGTAATATCAGAGTGTGTTAACTTTTTTGTTTGTTGCACATGATAAGCATGACCGTTATGAAAAGGGTTATATTCAACAACAATACCACTGGCTTTTATGGTAATCTCTCCTTTCGATGTAGCATCTTTTTGAAAAACGTGATACTCTATATATTATTTACTATGATGACTTCATTATAGTGTAAAGAAAAAACATTGACAAATATAAAATGGCTAGCTATAATTTTGTTTGTTGCCTTGAGGTGATATGATATGAAATGGTCCATCCATCAATTGAATAAATTGAGAAATAAAGGATTGACATTGGATGAGATGGTAGATGTAAGTGAGCTAAAAGAGGTCGAGAAAGATATTCGTGAAATTAATCCTGTTCACGTAACAGGAAGAGTTGATTTTGGCTCCGGTAAGTTTACGTTCCATCTACATATAACTGGAAGCATGGTTTTACCATGTTCTCGCTCTTTAGTAGATGTGACATTACCATTTGACATTAAAACAACTGAGGTGTTCCAAACTTCACAAGAAGAATTTGAAACTGAAGCTGAAATTCATTGTTTAGAAGGAGAAGTACTTGACTTACTGCCCGTAATCAAGGAAAATATACTTTTGGAGATTCCAATGCAAATTTTCAGTGATGATGTTTCTGGTGGAGCACCGACGCAAGGTCAAGACTGGCAAGTGATTTCGGAAGAAGACAAAGAAAAGCCTGTTGATCCAAGATTGGCAGGACTTGCAAAGTTTTTTGACAAATAATCGGAAGACTGGTTCAGGCCTTCATATGAAAATAACTATTTCTTTTAAGGAGGTGGGAAGAATGGCTGTACCTTTTAGAAGAACTTCTAAAACAGTAAAAAGAAAGCGTCGTACGCATTTCAAATTATCAGTACCTGGTATGGTAGAGTGCCCAAGCTGTGGTGAAGCGAAATTAGCTCACCGTGTATGTAAAGCATGCGGTACTTACAAAGGTAAAGAAGTAATCAGCAAGTAATTGCGGGAAAATAAACGTAGAAGATATCTTCTACGTTTATTTTTTTTTGTCTTATTCTTCATTTGTTGTATTCTATCTTTTCTAGTAACTGCATATGTTTAATAAAAAATGCATAGGGAGGACTAGAGAGATGGCGACAACAAGACAAGATGCTTGGACTGATGATGAAGATTTGCTTCTGGCAGAAGTAGTACTCCGGCATATTCGAGAAGGTGGAACGCAATTATCTGCCTTTAAAGAAGTGGGAAGACATTTATCTCGTACACCAGCAGCATGTGGCTTTAGATGGAATTCTTACGTTAGAAAGCAATACAAAGAACGTATTGAAGAAGCGAAGCAACTGCGTAAAGTGGAAAATTATGAAGTGAAAGAGACGAAGGTATTAGAACCTACGTCAATTACATTGAATGATGTTATTGATTTCTTGCAAAATTATAAAGATGAAAACTCTTTAGTGGTGTTGCAACAGCAAATTGAATCGTTACAAACAGAGAAAGAGAGCCTGTTGGAGCGATTATCAGTATATGAGGAAGAATATAGAACGTTGCTTGATTATATCGATCAAAAAAGAAGTGTAATGGTAGCGGAAAGAAATAGCGCTCGTTCGAATGGGAAATTAGAGAAGTTAAAGAAATAAAAAAACAGCTGCTATGTAGCTGTTTTTTTATTTCTTATGCAGACTCTTCGTTTGTAACCGCATTCAAATTTGTTTCTGGGTGCCAAACGTAAAAATCACCATCAGGTACTGACACAGGTTGGAAATTTAATTTATCCCAAAAACCAGCTGAATGGATACGTGCGATCGTTTTAATTGGGAACTGCAGTCCCTTCGCATAATTTACAAGCATTTCTCCGAATCCTTGTTTTTGGAAAGTTGGTAATACTTCAAGTTTATAAAGTTCTAGGTAAGTACCTGTAATTTCGAATGGTTCCCCGCCGTTCCTTTTCATGTATAGACTCATACGTGCAATGAGTGATCCGCCGTAATAAATACCGTAAAATGGAGATTCACTATTGTTTTCAATAATGTTTGCTTGTAATTCTTCTAACATGGATAGTTCTTGAGCTCCGCAGCCTTTAAATTTTTTAAACTCGTCTAATGTTTTATAATTGATGAGCAAGCGCTCAACTTTTGGGAATCCCATAACATCACATCCTTTTTGTCTCATTGAATGCAGAAAAGTGAAAATATTTATAATAATATTATAACTCATTTTTTTATTTTTATGAAGATGATAGTGTATTTCTTTTATTATTTTTTTGAGGATTTGCTAAACTAAGAGTAGAAGCATAGTAATAAGTAGTATATACATATTGAAAGAAGAGGTGGCATTTGATCATCTTTAGTTAATTATGATTCCGTATGAATCGGGGGTTCGCGGAATAAAAGAGGAGGGGAAAAAGGGACTTATGTATCGTGTTCAGATGAGTTCCTTGTGTGAAAATGAAAATTGGAGTTGTGGGACCGGGAGCTATTGGTCTATTGTATACATTTTATTTACAAAAAAGTAATCAAGATGTTACGTTGTTTACAAGGACAGCTAAGCAGGCTGACGAATTAAATATAACGGGTGTAACTTGTATTAGGGAGGGGAAACGTGAAACTGTATTCCCGCCAGTATTACCAATAGAAAGTATGCTAGACCAGCAGCTAGATTATATATTTATTGCTGTTAAGCAATATCATATAACTGACATACTACCTTTTGTGCGAGGGAAATCCTCAGTAGTCTTTTTGCAAAACGGAATGTCACACCTTCATGCTATGCAGAAAATAGAGAATGAAAATATTGCAGTTGGAATTGTAGAGCATGGTGCAAAAAAAGAAGAAAGACATACCGTTTATCATACAGGGATAGGTGTAACGAAGTTTGGAATCGTGCGCGGTCGGTCTATACATTTTGAAAAAATGTTTAATTGCTTTCCTTTTCCGCATTTTCCAATTCGAATAGAAGATGATTGGAAGGGTGTTATGCACAAAAAATTAGTAGTGAATGTATGTATCAATCCATTGACGGCATTATTACAGGTCAAGAACGGGGAATTGATTACGAACCCGTTTTTTTATCAGATGATGGAGCAAGTATTCCAGGAAGTCGTTTTTCTCGTTAAAGAAGAAAAAGAAATGGTATGGGAAATGGTACGTCATGTATGTGAAAGAACGTCTCATAATACATCATCTATGCTGGCAGATGTAAGGGCGAATAGACAAACAGAGATTGGTGCGATTGTTGGATATGTATTAGAAGAAGCGAAGAAACAGCAACGATCCGTTCCGACACTTCAATTTTTGTTCGACGCAATAAAAGGATTAGAAGTAAAAGTATAAGTGTAATTCTTTGCTTTTACGTGAAACATTGACTACAATGTGGATTGGTGAGAGAACAGGATACGAAAGGAAGAATTATATGGAGATAAAAGAAATCTCTGTTCCGCAACAAGGTGTTGTAGCGGACTATATGAACGGTAAAAAAGAGATACAGTCGTGTTTTGATTATATGTTAACAGAAGATGCTTTTAAACAGCGTGTACAAGATTTGCGTGAGAGGGAGTTTTTCCGCCAAGATTTAGTAGCGCATTTATTAGAATATAATACAAAATTACAAGCGGGAGAAGCTACAATTCAAAATGTAAAAGCGCTTGAAGATGAAGATACATATGTTGTTATAGCTGGACAACAAGCTGGGCTATTAACTGGGCCACTTTATACGATTCATAAAATTATTTCAGTTTTACAGCTTGCGAAGGAAAAGGAAGAAAGTTTAGGCGTTAAAGTTATTCCTGTTTTCTGGATTGCTGGTGAAGACCATGATATGGATGAAATTAATCATACTTTTGTAACGAAGAATAAAAAAATAAAAAAGACCATTTTTCATGATCGTAATCCGAAAAAGGCGAGTGCTTCAGAGTCTGAGCTTTCTTTGGAAGACTGTAGAAAGTGGATTGAAGAAATTTTTAAAACATACCCTGAAACGAATTTTACAAAGGATGTACTGCGATTTATTGATGATTCTTTAGGGAAATCGAATACGTATGTAGATTTCTTTGGTCACCTTATTATGAAAATGTTTATGAATTCTGGTTTAATTCTTGTCGATTCGCATCATCCTGAATTAAGAAAATTAGAAGTGCCGTTTTTTAAACAAATTGTAAGTAAGTATAAAGAAGTGCAAGAGGGGCTTCATAACCAACAGGAAGTAATTAAAGAATTAGGATATAAGCCAATTATTGAAACAAAGTCTAATGCAGTACATATATTCATGGAAATTGATAATGAGCGAGTGTTGCTTGAAGACAATCAAGGGAAGTTTGTTGGGAAGGATGGGACGTATTCCTTTTCATATGAGGAATTGATTGAAGAGATGGAAAGAAGCCCAGAGCGCTTTAGTAATAATGTTGTAACGCGCCCTCTTATGCAAGAGTATGTATTTCCTACGTTGGCGTTTATTGGAGGTCCAGGGGAATTAGCTTACTGGAGTGAATTACAACAAGTCTTCCATACTATCGGCTTCCGAATGCCGCCTGTCGTTCCTCGTATTACAATTACTTATATTGAGAGGGATATAGCGACAGATTTACACGATTTACAATTGCAAGAGAGTGACCCGTTTTTAAATAACGTAGATAAGTTGCGTGAAAACTGGCTATCTAATCAAATAGAGGAACCGATAGATGAACGATTTGTAGAGGCGAAAAAAGAAATAATTGATATTCATAAGTCATTACAACAGTTTGTGAAGAAAATAGATCCTGGATTAAGTTCGTTTGCAGGGAAAAATGAGTTCAAAATTAATGAACAAATTGAACTGTTGGAAAGAATGTTGAAAAGAAATGTTGAGAAAAAACATGAAGTGGAACTAAATAAATTCCGTCGTATACAATTTGCAATCCGTCCATTGGGAGCGCCACAAGAGCGTGTGTGGAATGTATGTTACTATTTAAATCAGTTCGGTTTAGATTTCGTTGATCGTGTAATGGAAAAACCGTTTTCTTGGAATGGAAAACATCATGTTATAAAACTATAGAATCTTGCTCTTAGGAGCAGGATTTTATTTTTATCCCGTTGAATTTACTGTGAAGTGAAATTTTTCTGAATTATTAATTTTAAAAAACTAATATCGTAATTATGCAGGATACTTAAATATATGACAAAATAGCACAAAATGTAAACGTATTATTATCTTTTTCGACAGTTTTTTATTTAAATTCCCGCAAAAGATGATAAAATTTAGTATATAATAAAAGAAAATAGCGATTTGTATAGTATGCTGCCTTTGTAGGCAAGTTAAATGAGTCGTTCTTTCATAGTATTTCGTTCTCTAGTCGTGAAATATGCGTTTAGAGGAGGAGATACATTCAACATAATTAATTGGAAAAAGAGTAGGTGCAACAATGTTTAATCACGTAACAGTGCTTTTGAAGGAAACAGTAGATGGCTTAGATATAAAGCCAGGTGGTACATATGTAGATTGTACACTGGGGGGAGGAGGACATAGTTCTTATTTATTATCCCAATTAACTGAAGGCGGAAGATTAATCGCGTTTGATCAAGATGAGATAGCAATTCAAAATGCGAAAGAAAAATTCTCTTCATACGGTGAGCAGTTCATAACAGTAAAGAGTAATTTCCGTTACCTATCTGAAAAACTACAGGAATTAGGTATAACAGAAGTAGACGGTATTTTATTTGATTTAGGTGTTTCATCCCCGCAATTAGATACACCAGAGCGTGGCTTTAGTTACCATCATGATGCACCGTTAGATATGCGAATGGATCAAGATGCCCCATTAACAGCCTATGATGTTGTAAATAGTTGGTCATATGAACAACTTGTAAGAATTTTCTTCCAGTATGGCGAAGAGAAATTTTCAAAACAAATAGCAAGAAAAATTGAAGCGTATCGTGAGAATAAAGCTATTGAAACGACAGGGGAATTAGTAGAACTAATTAAAGAGGGTATTCCAGCTCCTGCTCGTAGAACGGGTGGACATCCTGCGAAGCGAGTGTTCCAAGCGATTCGTATTGCGGTAAATGATGAATTGAAAGTATTTGAAGAAGCGTTGGAATCTGCAATTGAGATGGTCAAGCCAGGCGGAAGAGTGAGTGTTATAACATTCCATTCTTTAGAAGACCGTATTTGTAAAACGACGTTTAAGCGAAATAGTACAACGCCACAATTGCCACCAGGATTACCGATTATTCCTGATGAATTTAAGCCGAAATTAAAGCTTATTACAAGAAAACCGATTTTACCTTCTGATATAGAGTTAGAAGAAAATAATCGAGCGCGTTCTGCGAAATTGAGAATCGCTGAAAAACGATAAAAAGGGGAGAGAGGTATGAGTAACTTAGCTGTAAAGTACAAGCAACAAGCGCAAGAAGAGGTTCAGATTCAAACGCCCCCACAGCAGATGGTTCAGCCGAAAGCTAAAGCGAAGATTACAAGAATCGAAAAACTGTTGTATGTAGCGTTTATTGGCTTTTTATTGTATGCCTGTGTAGCGTTTATTGGAAATAAAGCAGGCCTTTATCAAGTTAATGTAGAAGCTGCGACAATAGAACAAAAAATTGTACAGCAGCAAAAAGAAAATCAAGAGTTACAGGCTGAAGTAGAGAAGTTAAGTCGTTATGAACGAATCGCTGAAGTTGCAAAAAAACACGGGCTAGAAATTAATGCGAATAATGTGAAAGGCCTCAAATAAGGCAATAGGTGTGAAGGGAAAATGAAGAGAAATATGACTAAATTTCATACCAATAAGGGAGCAGGGTATTTTATGATTTTATTCCTCCTGCTCTTTTTGCTGTTATTAGCCCGATTTTTTTACATACAAGCGACAGGAACAGTGCATAATCAGGATTTAGATACACTTGCTAAGCAAAAACATAGTAAAACAGGAGTTCTGGAAGCGAATCGTGGGACGATTTATGATCAAAACGGTCATGTGTTAGCGCAAGATGCAAACTCTTATAAACTTGTAGCGGAACTAAAAGGTGCGAAGCCTGTTGAGAATAAAGAGGATACTGCTAAGAAAATTGCGGGCGTACTTGGAAAAGATGAAGAGAAGATTTTAGCTATTTTAAATAAAGAGGGTAGAAGTCAAGTAGAGTTTGGGAAATTAGGTAAAGGCTTGACGAAAGAACAGAAAGAACAAATAGAAGCATTGAAATTACCAGGTATATCTTTTATTACTGAAAATGCAAGAGTGTATCCGAACGGTGATTTTGCATCTTATGTTGTAGGTCATGCGAGACCTGATGAAAAGGGAATCGCTGTAGGTCAATTTGGTTTAGAAAAGAGTTTGAATAAGTATTTAGGTGCTTCCAATGGAGAGGTAGCTTATACAGGCGATCGTAGAGGCGTATCTCTTGACGGTGGAAAAGTGAATGTGAAGGCACCTAAAAATGGAGATAATGTATATTTAACACTCGACCAGCGTATTCAAAGTTATTTAGAAGATGCAATGAAAGAAGCGAGTAAACATTATGAGCCAGAAAGCTTAATAGGAATTGTTGCGGATCCCAAAACAGGGAAAATATTAGCGATGTCTAGTAAGCCTAGTTATGATCCGAACCAAGAGAATAATAATTATTTTTATAATGACGCAATTGCAAATGCATTTGAACCTGGATCAACAATGAAAATTTTTACACTAGCAGCAGCTATTAATGAAGGTGTGTATAAGGGACAAGATTATTATCAGTCTGGTACATATCAAGTCGGGAACCGCAAAATAAAAGATCATAATGGCGGCGCTGGATGGGGATCTATTACTTTTGATGAAGGGGTAGAGCGTTCTTCCAACGTAGCGTTTGCAATTTTAGGGGATCAAAAACTTGGTCCAGACCGTTTCCGAAAGTATATTCACGCTTTCGGATTAGATGAAAAAACGAATATTGATTTACCTGGTGAAGGTTCAAATACCATTTTATTCGATCAGCAAATACAGCAAGTAACGACAGCTTTTGGACAAGGTTCTACTGTAACACCAATTCAGCTTGTACAGGCTGCAACTGCTATAGCAAATGATGGGAAAATGATGAAACCTTATACAATTGATAAAATTGTAGATCCGATAACAGAGGAAGTAAAATTAGAACATAAACCAGAAGAAGTGGGAAAACCTGTTACAAAAGAGACAGCAGCGCAAGTAAGACAGTTATTAGAGCGTGTTGTTACATCACCGAAAGGAACAGGAACTGCTTACAAAGTCGATGGATATTCAGTTGGTGGTAAAACAGGAACAGCACAAATTCCGGATGGAAAAGGTGGCTATATGACGGGAAGAGAGAATTATATATTCTCGTTCTTAGGTATGGCACCTATGGACAATCCGCAACTTGTTGTGTATGTAGCTGTTAAAAAGCCGAAATTGAAAGATGATGAGAGCGGTGCACAACCTTTAGCTGATATTTTTAAATATGTAACGAAGAATAGTTTAGAGTATTTAAAGATTAAGCCTAATGAAGTGAAAGATCCGAAGAAATATGTGAAAGAGCAACAAACTGCTGTTCCAGATGTAACGGGAAAAACGATGGAAGAAGCGAAAAAAGCCATTGATAAAGCAAAACTTCGTCCAATCGTATTAGGTGAAGGGAAAGTGCAGCAACAAGTACCGAAAGCGACTGAACAAACATTGAAGGGTGATCGAGTGTTCTTAGTGGGAGATCAACCTACAATGCCGAATATACAAGGCTGGGCACTTCGTGATGTTATGAATTTAGCAAAAACATTAAAGCTTAACTTAAAACCTACTGGTACCGGATATGTAACTGAACAAAGTGTGCCAGAAGGAACATTGTTGCAACCTGGTACAGAGTTAGGTGTAACACTTGTGCCGCCACTTGAACCACAACAAGAAGCAGAAAAGCCGTAATGGTAAAAGAGAAGAAGTTCTAATTAAATAAGTACAAGCATATATTGGAACAAGCTAGGCGTAAGGGAGGCTTGTTCCAATATGCGTGTATCAAATGTAACAGTTAGAAAACGACTTATTTTTATACTTATATCAGGTATACTTATTTTCACTATCATCGATATTCGTCTTGGATATGTGCAATTTTTTCTTGGGAATATGTTAACGGATCGTGCGAAAGATTCATGGAGTCGTAATATTACTTTTGAGCCTGAACGTGGGAAGATTTTAGACCGAAATGGTGTGGAACTTGCTACGAATAAAAGTGCTCCAACTGTCTTTGTTGTACCGAGGCAAATTGAAAAACCAGCAGAGACTGCAGAGAAGTTAGCTGCAGTATTAGGTGTGGAAAAAGATGAGATCTATAAGAGAATTACAAAAAAAGAATCGATTGTAAGGTTAGATAAAGGCGGAAGGAAAATATCACATGATAAAGCGAAAGAGGTAAGAGGATTAAGTTTGAAAGGTGTTTATATCGCAGAAGACTCTATCCGGTACTATCCATTTGGTAACTTTTTATCACACGTGTTAGGGTTTGCTGGTAGTGATAACCAAGGTCTTATGGGACTAGAAAAATACTATGATAAAGAACTAAATGGTGATGAAGGTCATGTGCGTTTTTTTGCAGATGCAAAAGGACAAAGGATGCCTAATGTTGGGGATGATTTCAAAAAACCAGAAGCTGGTTTGAATTTAGGCTTAACAATTGATGCACGTATTAATAGAATTATGGAAAGAGAAATGAATATTGCAGAGTCGACATATAATCCAGATGGTATGATTGCAATTGCGATGAATCCGAAAAATGGTGAAATTTTAGGTATGTCGAGTCGGCCGAGCTTTGATCCAGCAGATTTTCAAAGTGTTTCTCCAGAAGTGTATAATAGAAATTTACCAGTATGGAGTACGTATGAGCCAGGTTCAACATTTAAGATCATTACGTTAGCCGCAGCTTTGAATGAAAATTTAGTAGACTTAGAGAAAGATACGTTTTATGATGATGGAGCAGCTGAAGTTGGTGGAGCTAGATTGAAATGCTGGAAAGCAGGAGGTCACGGTAGTCAAACGTTTTTAGAAGTAGTTCAAAACTCTTGTAACCCAGGATTTATTGAACTGGGTGATCGCCTTGGTAAAGACCGATTGTTTAAATACATTCGTAATTTCGGCTTTGGACAGAAGACCGGAATTGATCTGCAAGGTGAAGGTAGTGGGATTTTATTTAATTTAGATAAAGTCGGTCCAGTTGAGCAAGCAACAACTTCATTCGGTCAAGGTGTTTCTGTTACGCCAATCCAACAAGTAGCGGCAGTAGCAGCGGCTGTAAATGGTGGAACTTTGTATCAACCGTATATAGCTAAAGAATTTATTGATCCGAAAAACAATCAAGTTGTAAGCAAAAAGACACCTGTAGCAAAAAGAAAAGTTATTTCCAAGGAAACTTCAGAGAAAGTTCGGTATGCATTAGAGAATGTTGTAGCAAAAGGATCTGGTAAAGGTGCTTTCATTGATGGGTATCGTGTAGGTGGGAAAACAGGTACGGCTCAAAAAGTGAAAGATGGTAAATATTTAGAGAATAATTATATTGTATCTTTTATCGGTTTTGCTCCAGCAGATGATCCAGAAATTGTTGTATATGTTGCTGTTGATAATCCGAAAGGTGTAACGCAATTTGGTGGAGTAGTAGCTGCTCCAATTGTTGGGAATATTCTTCGGGATGCACTTCCTGTTATGGGAGTGAAACCGAGAAAAGAACAAGTTGAGAGAGAATATAAATGGGGCGATATACCAACTGTGGAAGTTCCGAATTTAATTGGTATGAAAAAGAAAGACTTACAGACGCAACTCGTCGATTTGAAGCTTGATATAAGTGGAGACGGAGAGAAAGTCATTAAGCAGTCCCCAGAAGCAGGAGCTAAAGTGAAAGAAGGCTCAAAAATTAGAATTTACTTCGGGAATTAAAGGTAACCTAGTACGTTTTATGGTACAATTGGTGGAAGTGGGTTCTTTATAGAAGAGTTACTTAATTTGAGGCCGTAAGAGTCTCAGTTATAAATAGGTCTATTTATTAGACACAGTAGCACTTACCTCCTATTTTATATAATTAGGAGGTAGCGTGTTGCTTATTAATAAAAGAGATAAATACACAATGTAGAGAGGGTTTAGTGAAATGAAGTTGCATACACTTGTATCATGTTTGCATGATTTTCCAGTTGTTCCAAAAGAAAATCCAGAAATCACATCTATAGAAGCTGATTCACGTAAAGTGAAAGAAGGAAGCTTATTTGTATGTATGAAAGGATATACGGTTGATAGCCATGATTTTGCTAAGCAAGCAGCGGCACAAGGAGCGGCTGCTATTGTTGCGGAAAGACCAATTGATGTTGACGTTCCAGTTGTACTTGTGAAAAATACTTTTCGTTCGTTAGCGGTTTTAGCTGATTATTTTTATGGTCAACCAACACACAAGTTACATTTAATCGGTATTACAGGTACAAATGGAAAGACAACAACATCGCATATTATGGATGAGATTATGCGCGCACATGGTCATAAAACGGGGCTAATTGGAACGATTAATATGAAAATCGGTGATGAAACATTTGAGGTGAAAAATACAACACCAGATGCACTAACACTTCAACAGACGTTTGCAAAAATGGTTGAACACGGTGTGGATAGCACAGTAATGGAAGTTTCGTCACATGCTTTAGATCTTGGCCGTGTACACGGATGTGATTACGATGTAGCAGTGTTTACAAATTTAACACAAGATCATTTAGACTATCATAAAACGATGGAAGAATATAAACATGCAAAAGGGTTGCTATTTGCGCAACTTGGCAATAGTTATAATCATAATCGTGAAAAATACGCGGTATTGAATAACGATGATGCTGTAACAGCGGAATATATGAGAAGTACTGCAGCAACTGTTGTAACGTATGGAATTGATACAACAAGTGATGTTATGGCCAAAGATATCGTTATGACAAGTGGTGGAACTACATTTACGCTTGTAACACCGTATGAGAGTGTAAATGTTACGATGAAATTAATTGGGAAATTTAATGTATATAACGTACTAGCTGCGACAGCGGCAGGACTTGTTTCTGGTGTAAGTTTAGAAACAATCATTGATGTAATAAAGGAACTAGCTGGAGTTCCAGGACGTTTTGAAGTAGTTGATGGTGGACAAAATTATACAGTTATTGTTGATTATGCACATACACCAGATAGCTTAGAAAATGTATTGAAAACAGCAAAACAGTTTGCAAAAGGTGACGTATATTGCATCGTCGGTTGTGGCGGTGATAGAGATAGAACGAAGAGACCAATCATGGCAAGTGTTGCAACACGATATGCAACTCACGCCATTTACACTTCAGATAATCCAAGAAGTGAAGAGCCAGGAGCTATTTTAGATGATATGGTACATGGTGCAAATGGAAATAATTATAAAGTAATTATTGATAGAAAAGAAGCGATATACCATGCAATTGCTAACGCAAAAGCTGAAGATATCATCATTATTGCTGGTAAGGGTCATGAAACATATCAAATTATTGGTAAAGATGTTCATCATTTTGACGATCGTGAAATCGCTAAAGAAGCAATTACAGAGCGTTTAAACAACGAAGAGTAACAACGTGAGAGGAGGACTACATGTGCTTGAGCAAGGTTTATTAGTAACGGCTGGGGTAGCATTCTTAATTTCTGTTGCCCTTTCGCCATTGTTTATTCCATTTTTAAGAAAATTAAAGTTCGGACAGAGTATTCGTGATGAGGGACCAAAATCACATCAAAAAAAATCAGGGACACCGACAATGGGTGGTATCGTCATATACGTATCTATGATGGTAACTTCACTTATTATGGCGATTAAGTTTAATCATTTAGGTGCAGAGGTATCGTTATTACTATTAGTGACATTTGGTTACGGATTGATTGGATTTTTAGATGACTACATAAAGGTAGTTAAGAAGAGAAATCTTGGTTTAACATCAAAACAAAAATTAGTAGGTCAGCTTGTTATTGCTATTGCGTTCTTTTTAATTGGAAAAGGGCAAGCGTTCCACACATACATCATGATTCCGGGAACGGATGTTAAGTTTGAATTAGGTTGGGCGTATTTTGTACTTGTACTATTTATGCTTATTGGTGGATCAAATGCAGTTAACTTAACTGACGGTTTAGATGGTTTATTATCAGGAACAGCTGCTATTGCATTTGGAGCATTTAGTATTATTGCTGTGGCACAAGAGCAATTTGGAGTAGCGATATTCTGTATGGCAGTTGTAGGAGCTGTACTTGGATTTTTAGTATTCAATGCGAATCCAGCAAAAGTGTTTATGGGAGATACAGGTTCATTAGCTTTAGGTGGAGCCATTGCAGCTGTAGCAATTTTATTAAAACAAGAATTGCTACTTGTAATCATTGGCGGAGTATTCGTAATGGAAACTTTATCGGTTATTATTCAGGTTATTTCGTTTAAAACAACAGGAAAACGTGTCTTTAAAATGAGTCCATTACACCATCATTATGAATTATGTGGTTGGTCAGAATGGCGTGTTGTTGTGACGTTTTGGTCTGTAGGATTTTTATTAGCTGTGTTAGGAATTTATATCGGGGTGTGGATGTAATTGAAAACTGTAACTGAATTTCAAAATAAGAATATTCTTGTATTAGGCATTGCAAAAAGTGGTTATGCAGCAGCTACATTGTTACAAAAGTTAGGGGCAAATGTTATTGTAAATGACGGAAAGCCTTTAGCAGAGAATGTACTTGCTGCAGAATTACAAGCAAAAGGAATGGATGTTGTATGCGGTGGTCATCCTTTAGAATTATTAGAGAGAAATATTTCTCTTGTAGTAAAAAATCCAGGAATCCCGTATTCTAATCCAATATTAGTTGCTGCGAAAGAAAAGCAAATTCCAATTGTTACGGAAGTTGAATTAGCATATCGTATTTCAGAAGCACCATTTGTTGGGATTACGGGGTCTAACGGTAAAACGACGACGACAATGCTTACATTTGAAATGCTAAAAGAAGGACAAAAGCATCCCGTAATTGCAGGGAACATTGGAACTGTTGCGTGTGAAGTAGCACAGGATGCAAAAGAAAATGAAGTTGTAGTTACAGAGCTTTCATCGTTCCAATTGATGGGAGTAGAATTGTTCCAACCTAAAATTGCTGCGTTTTTAAATTTATTTGAGGCCCATTTAGATTATCATGGGACGAAAAAAGAATATGGCTTAGCAAAAGCAAATATTTTTAAAAACCAAACAGAAAATGATTATAGTGTAATAAATGCAGATGATGCAGATGTGATGGCTTTATCTGCTTATAGTAAAGGTCAAAAAGTACTGTTCTCAACAACGAAAGAAATTGAAGATGGTGCGTGCATAAAAGATAATGCTCTTTATTTTAAAGGCGAAAAAGTTGTTGAAGTAGGCGATATCGTTTTACCTGGTCAACATAATTTAGAAAATATTTTAGCAGCGATGAGTATCGCAAAATTATTGGGTGTTTCTAATGAAGCGATTACGGCAGTTTTAAAACGTTTTACAGGTGTAAAACATCGTTTAGAATATGTAACAACTATAAACAACCGTAAGTTTTATAATGACTCAAAAGCAACGAATATGTTAGCGACAGAGAAAGCTTTATCTGCGTTTACACAACCGACTGTGTTATTAGCAGGTGGGCTGGATCGTGGAAATGAATTCGATGATTTAATTCCGTATTTCAAAAATGTTAAAGCGATTGTAACATTTGGACAAACAGCTCCAAAATTAGTAAGAGCTGCAGAAAAAGCGGGATTAGATACAATTGAAAGTGTCGATACTTTAGATGAAGCTGTAGTGAAAGCTTATGCTCATTCTACAGATGGCGATGTAATTCTTCTTTCTCCAGCATGTGCAAGCTGGGATCAATTTAAAACATTTGAAGAAAGAGGAGACATTTTTATACAAGCTGTGCATAAACTTATATAAAGTAAATCAAAACATCAGTAGGCTAACACCTACTGATGTTTTGTTACATAGGGCAAAAGTTTCTGCCTAAAGAGGTGGTGTTTATGGGTAATGAAGAAAACGCCTGATTTTATTCTCATCATCGTTACACTTGCGTTGTTAACAATCGGAATGATTATGGTTTATAGTGCGAGTGCAGTTTGGGCCTCTTATAAAATGGGGGACTCATTCTTTTTTGCAAAAAGGCAATTGCTATTCGCAGGTCTTGGTGTAGTGGCTATGTTTTTTATTATGAAAATTGATTATTGGGTGTGGCGTACGTATTCAAAAGTAATTTTGCTAGTTTGCTTCATTCTTCTTATTCTCGTTCTTATTCCTGGAGTAGGTCTTGTTCGAGGAGGAGCGCGAAGTTGGATTGGAATCGGGGCATTTTCCATTCAACCGTCCGAATTTATGAAGTTTGCGATGATTATTTTCTTAGCGAAATTTTTAGCGGAACGACAGAAATTAATTACTTCTTTTAAACGTGGTTTACTACCAGCTCTAGGTTTTGTATTTCTTGCTTTCGGAATGATTATGTTACAGCCGGACCTTGGTACAGGAACGGTAATGGTTGGGACATGTATCATTATGATATTTATCTCAGGAGCAAGGGTCTTTCACTTTGCAATGTTTGGTTTGCTTGGTGTAGCAGGATTTGTAGGGCTAATTGCATCAGCACCGTATCGGATGAAACGTATTACATCATATTTAGACCCGTGGTCAGATCCGCTTGGAAGTGGATTTCAAATTATTCAATCGTTACTCGCAATTGGACCAGGTGGACTATTCGGGCTTGGACTTGGACAAAGTAGACAAAAGTTTCTTTATTTACCTGAACCGCAAACAGACTTTATATTTGCAATCTTATCCGAGGAATTAGGTTTTATTGGTGGTTCATTTGTGTTATTATTATTTAGTCTATTATTATGGCGTGGGATTCGTATAGCTTTAGGAGCGCCAGATTTATATGGTACGTTTTTAGCAGTAGGTATTGTGGCGATGATTGCGATTCAAGTAATGATTAATGTTGGTGTTGTAACAGGATTGATGCCTGTTACGGGTATTACTTTGCCGTTTTTAAGTTATGGTGGATCAAGTTTGACATTAATGTTAATGGCAGTAGGTGTATTATTAAATATAAGTCGCCATTCTCGCTACTAAACCCTGTTTTATAAGACAGGGTTTTTCGTATGTGTACGAAGAAACAATATGTATATAGAAATAAATACGACTGTAATAAGAAAAAGAGAAGCGGAGGAGTTAGTAGTGCGTGTATTAGTAAGTGGTGGGGGCACTGGAGGTCATATTTATCCGGCTCTTGCTTTAATAAGAGAAATAAAAAAATTAAATCCGGAAGCAAGGTTTTTATATATTGGTACGGAGAATGGGTTAGAGAGCACAATCGTGCCCAAAGCAGGTATACCGTTTCAATCTATTGTTATAAGTGGATTTAAGCGTAAAATATCGTTAGATAACGTGAAAACGGTGATGCGCTTCCTAAAAGGTGTACAAGATAGTAAACGATATATTCGTCGTTTTAATCCAGATATTGTAATCGGAACGGGTGGATATGTATGTGGACCTGTTGTATATGCTGCGGCAAAATTAGGTATTCCAACTATTGTACATGAACAAAATAGTGTACCTGGTGTAACGAATAAATTTTTAAGCCGCTATGTTGATAAAGTTGCAGTTTGTTTTGAAGCGGCTGCAGAACATTTTCCGCAGTCAAAAGTGGTCATGACAGGAAACCCAAGAGCGTCAGAAGTAATGGATCAAAATGGAATGAAAGGAAAGCGTTCAGTAGGTTTATCTCTTCCTAAAAAATCTGTGCTTATTTTTGGTGGCAGCCGTGGGGCTAGACCAATTAACGATGCTTTCGTAGAGGCAATTGAACAGTTTGGAAATAAAAGTTACGAAATATTGTATGTAACAGGTGAAGTTCATTACGACAAAGTGATGGATGCAGTGAAGCAAAAAGGGAATCCGAATAATGTTATTATTAAACCTTTCATTCATAATATGCCAGAAGTACTTACAGGTGTAGACCTGGTTGTCTCAAGGGCTGGAGCAACAACACTTGCAGAATTAACAGCGTTAGGTAAGCCAAGTGTGTTAATTCCGAGTCCTTATGTAACAAATAACCATCAGGAAAAAAATGCACGTTCTGTTGTCGATAAAGGAGCAGCAAAAATGTTGCTTGAAAAAGATTTAACAGCTGCAACACTTATTCGTGATATTGACGAGATTTTATTAGATGCACAAACATTACAAAATATGAAGCTTGCTGCTGGGCAATTAGGTATTCCAGATGCAGCAAATAAGTTGTATGAAGTAATGAATAAGCTTGTAAAAAAATAACGTTAGGTGAACGCCCTGCATACTACTGTAATAAGGATGCTTAGTATGGGGGAGATTGTTTATGGAGCAATTAGTAAATGAGCTTATAGAAGCAAATGTTGGTCGTGTGTTAGTGGATGAACCGTTAGCACGTTATACAACTATGAAAATAGGTGGACCAGCTGATATTTTAATTGTGCCAAAGCATGTTGCCAGTATTGAAAAAACGTTGCAGTTAGTAAAGAAATATAAAACAAAGTGGACTGTAATTGGTCGCGGTTCGAACCTTCTCGTATCTGATCTGGGTATAGAAGGTGTCGTTATTCGTTTAGGAGAAGGATTAGACCACTTAGAAGTCGAAAAACATAGAGTAAGAGTTGGTGGTGGGTATCCCCTGATTAAATTATCAACTTTACTTAGTCGTCAAGGGTTAGCTGGTCTGGAGTTCGCAAGTGGTATTCCAGGAAGTGTTGGCGGTGCAGTGTATATGAATGCAGGAGCACATAAATCGGATATATCAAACATATTATCAAAAGCTCTTATTTTGTTTGAAGATGGAACAATTGACTGGTTAACGCATGAAGAAATGGAGTTTTCCTATCGTACATCTGTATTGCAAACGAAACGCCCTGGTATTGTTTTGGAAGCTGAGTTTCAATTACAGATAGGAGAGCGTGAGGGAATTGTAAGTGTCATGCAAAAGAATAAAGATTACCGTCGTGAAACACAGCCATGGAATCACCCTTGTGCAGGAAGTGTGTTTCGGAATCCAATTCCATACTTTGCAGGAGATTTAATAGAGAAGGCGGGGCTTCGTGGTTATCAAATAGGTGGAGCTCAAATTTCTGAAATGCATGGGAACTTCATTATTAATACTGGTGGAGCTAGCGCGCAAGATGTATTATCTTTAATAGCATTAGTAAAACAAACAATCAAGGATAAATTTAGCGTAGAAATGCATACAGAAGTAGAAATCATTGGAAGATAACGGTTATTCGTTCCGCTCATTATCATTTATGTTATAATAAGAAGATAAGAACGGCATGAGGAACATGCCGTTCTTTATGTTACGTAGGGGGATCGTACATGAAAAATAGTAAAGTGATTAAACTACAGGATCGTGTACCAAAGTTAAAAAATCAGCAGAAAAAAAACAAGAAAAATGTTAATCATCGGTTGATTTTATACATATCAATTTTATTTTTATTAGTGCTCTTTTTAATTTATTTTCGGTCTCCGCTTAGCAATATAAAAAAGATAAGCGTGTTTGGAAATCATTATATGACAGATGAACAAGTGATGAAGGAATCAGGTGTGACATATGATACAAGTTATTTCCGAGTGACAGCACATAAAGCAGAAGAAAACTTAACGAAACGAAAAGAAATTAAAGCAGTAAATGTAAAGAAGCGTTTTCCAAATAAAATTGACGTTCATATTGAAGAATATTTAACGATTGGTTATATAAACAAAGATGGGAAATTACAACCGTTATTAGAGAACGGGAAAACACTTGATGTACTCCCGAACGGAAAACTTCCTGTTGCAGCGCCAATTTTTGAACCTTTTAAAGAGGAGAAAATGAAGGAGTTAATTGCTGAGCTTGAAAAACTAACACCAACTATTTTAAGGTCTATTTCTGAAATTCGTTATTCACCGACAAATGCGAATGAAGACCACCTTACTTTATATATGAATGAAGGGTATGAAGTGAGCACTACGATTCAAAATTTCGCAAAACGTATGGAAGCTTATCCACTAATGATAAAGCAAATTGAACCAGGTAGAAAAGCTCTAATTCATTTAGAGGTAGGAGCATACCTTAAATATTTAGATGGTGAAGAAAAGGAACAGTAAAATAGCATTTTTTATAATTGTATAAACGTAATTAAGGGACATACGTTCGGTTTGATGTATCTGAATTTACAAGAATGGTTCATTTGATGAAAAATATGTAAAAATTCTTAGATTCATACTAGGATTGGTACAAGTTTCACTTTTCTATGAGTACATCTTAGTGTAGACTTATACTTGGCGGTAATCTTTACACTTGAAATAGAATTATTTCAAGATAAGCAGTTATTCACAGTTTACTGCGATATTCTTAAATGAATGTTAAATAAAAATAAGAAAAATATAGGGTTAAAAAAGGGAAACGTATAAAGACGTTGAATATTTTTCTTATAAATAGTAAAGTTGCGATTGTTGTTCCATATATTGAGTTGTATGGTATAAATAAAGAAGGAGGTGCCAAAGAATGAACAGCAATGAAATATATGTTAGTCTTGACATCGGTACATCCAATGTTAAAGTCATCATTGGTGAAATGGTTAATGACAGCTTAAACATTATTGGTGTTGGAAATGTAAAATCAAATGGTTTAAAGAAGGGATCGATAGTTGATATAGACGAGACTGTTCGATCAATTAAAAAAGCAATTGAACAAGCTGAGCGCATGGTGGGAATCCACATTGAGCAAGTTGTAGTAGGTGTCAATGCAAACCAGGTACAGCTACTTCCTTGTCACGGAGTAGTCGCTGTTTCAAATGAAGATCGTGAAATCGGGAATGAAGATGTCTTACGCGTTCTAGATGCAGCACAAGTTGTGTCAATTGCTCCAGAACGTGAGTTTATTGATGTGGTACCTCGACAGTTCATTGTAGACGGTCTTGACGAGATTAACGATCCGCGCGGGATGATCGGTGTAAGATTAGAAATGGAAGGTACACTTATTACAGGCTCAAGAACTTTACTACATAACCTACTTCGTTGTGTAGAAAAAGCAGGTCTTGAAATTGTTGATATTTGTCTTCAACCTTTAGCGGCTGCAACAGTTGCTATATCTTCAGATGAAAAAAATAGAGGAGTAGCCCTTGTTGATATGGGGGGAGGATCTACAACTTTATCTATTTTTAAAGATGGAGAGTTACAAGCGACGAGCGTATTACCATTAGGTGGAGACCATATAACGAAGGATATTGCGATTGGGTTGAAAACTTCAACAGAAAATGCAGATCAAATTAAGTTGAAATATGGACATGCTTTTTATGATACAGCGTCTGAAGAAGAGATGTTTACGGTTCCTATTATGGGAAGCGATCAAACAGAACAATATTCTCAGTTGGAATTATCGGATATAATAGAGGCTCGTGTAGAGGAAATTTTAATGTTTGTTCAAGATGAAGTGCGTAAGTTAGGAGTAAAGCAAGTAGCTTCTGGTTATGTACTAACTGGTGGAATTGCTTCTATGCCAGGTGTTCTTGATCTTGCATATGATATTTTACATGAAAATGTTCGTATAGCAACTCCTGATTATATTGGCGTGCGTGAGCCCCAATATACAAGTGGAGTAGGATTAATTAAACATTCTTATCAAAAAGCTAAGTTGCGTGGGAAAAATGTGCAGGAAAAACAAGAGCATTTTGAACCAGTACCAGCACCAGCGCCAACGCCGGTACAACAGCAACCTGCGAAACAAAAAACGCGTAATCAAAACAATAATAATCAAAATGATGACCGTATGATGTCAAAAGTAAAACGTGTATTCCGTTATTTATGGGATTAAAATTGGACACGAAAAATGAGGTTCTAGGGGGATTTCGACATGTTAGAGTTTGATACTACTCAAGATCAATTAGCGAATATAAAAGTTATCGGTGTCGGCGGTGGCGGAAACAATGCTGTAAACCGTATGATTGAACACGGTGTACAAGGTGTAGACTTTATCGCTGTGAATACTGATGCACAAGCATTAAATCTATCAAAAGCTGAAACGAAAATGCAAATTGGTGGAAAATTAACACGTGGACTTGGTGCAGGTGCAAACCCTGAAGTAGGGAAAAAAGCTGCAGAAGAAAGTAAAGAACAGATCCAAGAAGCACTTCGTGGTGCTGATATGGTATTCGTAACTGCTGGTATGGGCGGCGGAACTGGAACTGGTGCAGCTCCAGTTGTTGCTCAAGTGGCAAAAGAATTAGGTGCATTAACAGTTGGTGTTGTAACACGTCCATTTACATTTGAAGGACGTAAGCGTGCGACACAAGCGGCATCTGGTATTGCGGCATTTAAAGAAAATGTAGACACACTTATTGTAATTCCAAACGATCGCTTATTAGAGATTGTTGATAAAAACACACCAATGTTAGAGGCATTCCGTGAAGCAGATAACGTATTACGTCAAGGTGTTCAAGGTATTTCTGATTTAATTGCAACACCAGGTTTAATTAACTTAGACTTCGCAGACGTAAAGACAATTATGTCTAATAGAGGTTCTGCTTTAATGGGTATTGGTTCTGGTAATGGAGAAAATCGTGCTGCTGAAGCTGCGAAAAAAGCGATTTCTAGTCCATTATTAGAAACATCTATTGATGGAGCTCAAGGTGTTATCATGAACATTACGGGTGGAGCCAACTTAAGCTTATATGAAGTACAAGAAGCGGCAGACATTGTAGCTTCAGCTTCAGATCCAGAGGTAAATATGATCTTCGGTTCGGTTATTAATGAAGGATTAAAAGATGATATCGTTGTAACTGTAATTGCAACGGGTTTTGATGATACAATTGCAACTCAACCACCAAAACCAATTATCCGTCCGAATGTGAATCACACGCAACAACAGCAACAGCCAGTAGCTCAACCACCAAAACAACGTGAAGTAAAACGTGAAATGAAGCGTGAAGAGCCGGTTGTACATGAGCGTCATTCAGATTCAGATGATATCGATATTCCAGCATTCTTACGTAATCGTCGTAGACGATAAAAGAAAAGGAGCATTTATGCTCCTTTTTTTGTTTTATACAGGGAAAAGATCTGCTAAGCAGGTCTTTTTTTATTGTAATTTTTTATTCCGCTCTTTGCTGGGTAGCCCAATTGGTGCGTACAGATTAAGGTTTCACTTTATCCCGCTTTAATGGGCAGTAAGACCCCACCTCAAAATTCAGCGAAAGCAAAGAAGTTAGGTGGAGGTCGGGCTGCCCATAAAAGCCCGATTGGTGAGGGCTAATAATCAGTGGGGGATGAAGAAAACCCCCACTGATTAAAGTTTCACTTTATATGTAAGAAAAAAATATAGCATTCTATGAAACATATACTTTTATTTTTTACCGACAGATTATGTCTAGAAAGCACAAAATAACAAAAAAACACCTCCGCAAATTGACACACTTTCCTATTGGATATGCATTATACTAGTCTCAACTTAAAAAAAGAGGTGAATTGTTTGGTTGTTTACGCCGACGTTGTTTGGTTGTTAAACGCCTGCATTGATTTTCTTTTACTTTTATTAACAGCTACCGTGTTAAAAAAGAAGATCAAAAGATGGAGGCTTGTGTTAGGGGCATTGATAGGTTCAACCATTGTTATTTTTGCCTTTACTCCTTTTGCTTCTGTGATGACACATCCAATTATGAAACTACTGTACTCGTTACTTATTGTGTATACAGCATTTGGGTTTACAACATTTAGAAATTATGCACAAACTGTTTTTACTTTTTACTTTGTAACCTTTATGGTTGGCGGAGGGTTAATGGGCACTCATTTCTTTTTGCAAACGAATGAAATGGTAAATGGGTTGGTTCAATCTCAATCAATTTCTTACGGTGACCCAATTAGCTGGTTGTTTGTTATTTTTGGTTTTCCAGTCATTTATTATTTTTCTAAAAAGCGGATTGAAAGCGTAGAGGTTACAAAAATACACTATGATCAAATTGTGAAATTGAAAGTTCAATTAGCTGAAGAGGAGCTAGAACTTGCAGGCTTAATTGATAGTGGAAATCAACTTTACGACCCGTTAACGAAAACACCTGTTATGATTATGCATATTTCATCGTTAGAACATTGTTTGCCAGCTTGGTTAACAGAACAAATTTATTCCAAAACAGAAATTCCTCAAATACCAGAAAATGATTCTGGGTGGGCGACAAAATTACGCTTAATTCCTTTCCGAGCAGTGGGAGTAGAAAGTCAATTTTTATGGGCAATTAAGCCAGACAGTGTACAAATTTATCATGAAGGAAGTTCTATTGTTGTGAACAAAGTATTGATTGGGTTAAATACACAACAGTTGTCAACCAATGGAGAGTATCAATGTATTTTGCATCCGAAAATGTTAATTTCACAAAAAATGGTAATCGCTTAATAATGGGAGGCGGGATAATATGATGAAATTAAAATTTTATTTAGTATACCTTTGGTATAAAGTATTGCTGAAATTAGGAATTAAGACCGATGAAATTTATTACATTGGTGGAAGTGAAGCGTTACCACCGCCGTTAACGAAAGAAGAAGAGGAAGTTCTTTTAAATAAATTGCCAAAAGGAGATCAGGCGGCAAGATCGTTACTGATTGAACGCAACTTACGGCTAGTCGTATATATAGCAAGAAAATTTGAAAATACAGGGATAAATATTGAAGATTTGATTAGCATTGGAACAATTGGTCTTATTAAAGCGGTAAATACATTTAATCCAGAAAAGAAAATAAAATTAGCAACATATGCCTCACGTTGTATCGAAAATGAAATTTTAATGCATTTGCGCAGGAATAATAAAAATCGTTCAGAAGTTTCTTTTGATGAACCACTTAACATCGATTGGGATGGAAACGAACTTTTATTATCAGATGTATTAGGTACAGACGATGATATTATTACAAAAGATTTAGAAGCAACTGTGGATCGTCATCTTCTAATGAAAGCATTACATCAATTAAATGATCGTGAAAAACAAATTATGGAACTTCGGTTTGGGCTTGCTGGAGGAGAGGAAAAGACGCAAAAAGATGTAGCGGATATGCTTGGGATTTCACAGTCATACATTTCGCGTTTAGAAAAAAGAATCATAAAAAGATTACGAAAAGAATTTAATAAAATGGTGTAAAGAGTAAGACCAGCCGTTATCTAGGCTGGTCTTATTCTCTTTAGTTGTATGAGGAAGGACAACTAAAATGAAAAATGAAGAGAAAACCGCATGCATAAAATCCCCTTCAAAGGAAATACTTTACACTGTACAGCAACTCCCGATAGGAGGGAACACTTTGACGAGAAACAAAGTAGAAATTTGCGGTGTTGATACAGCTAAACTTCCCGTACTAAAAAATGATGAAATGCGTAAATTATTTCGTGAAATGCAAAGTGGAGAGATAAGCGCAAGAGAGAAATTAGTGAATGGAAACTTACGTCTTGTACTGAGCGTCATCCAAAGATTTAATAACAGAGGAGAATATGTTGACGATTTATTTCAAGTTGGTTGTATCGGACTTATGAAATCCATTGATAACTTTGATTTAGGCCAAAATGTAAAATTTTCAACGTATGCTGTGCCGATGATTATTGGGGAAATACGCAGATATTTGCGTGATAACAATCCGATTCGCGTATCTCGCTCCTTACGAGATATTGCGTATAAAGCGTTACAAGTAAGAGAAAAGTTGATTGCAGAAAATTCAAAAGAACCGACAGCAATGGATATTGCAAAAGTGCTTGAAGTGACTCATGAAGAAATTGTTTTTGCTTTAGATGCAATTCAAGATCCAGTTTCATTATTTGAGCCGATTTATAACGATGGGGGAGATCCTATCTTTGTTATGGATCAGTTAAGTGATGAAAAACAAAAGGACGAGCAGTGGGTTGAAGAGTTAGCTCTAAAAGAAGGAATGAAGCGTTTAAATGATCGTGAAAAAATGATTATTCGAAAACGTTTCTTCCAAGGAAAAACACAAATGGAAGTTGCAGAAGAAATTGGGATTTCTCAAGCGCAAGTGTCACGTTTAGAGAAATCAGCTATTAAACAAATGAATAAAACGATTCAAGGATAAGGTTTCACCATTTATGGTGAAACCTTTTTATATGTCATATAGTTTGTTTGCGCTCATAGTAGGGGAGCTGTGTTCATATAATGAAAATAATATGAGGTTGGCAAGAGGGTGCTTCCTGTTCATTTGAGAAACAATGTTTTTTCGATTCGTCATATATAAGGGAGAGGATGAAAGTGATACGAATTTCGGAATTACAGATGAAAGATATAATAAATGTTTCAGACGGAAAAAGACTGGGTAATATTGGAGATATCGAAATCGATATGAACACAGGAAAAATCGAGTCTATTATTATTTCCAAACAGGCACGTATGTTAGGGATCTTTGGGAAAGATATAGAAATTGTAATTCCTTGGAAAGAAATTGTGAAAATTGGGGAAGATGTCATACTTGTTAGAGTAAATTCTGTTAATTCTGTAACAGAATCAATACAAACACCGACAATTTCATAAAGAATATTACAAATTCCTCTTTTTTTTCTGTTAGGATTATGAAAAAATAAAAGTATGGTAAAATAGACAGGAAGTACCATGCTTTTTTATGTTATTTTAATTAAAAGGAGCCGCTATTATGAGAGAGCCATTTAAATATGTGGACGGTATACTGTATTTACAAGCGTGGAAAGAACTTGGGAACATTACTGCTGGATTTACGACAAAAGATGGTGGGGTAAGTACGGACTCCTTTCATGCGATGAATTTAGGATTACATGTGAATGATATTGCGGAGAACGTTCATGAAAATAGACGCATTTTAGCAAATAAGTTACAAAAACCATTAGAAAACTGGATTTGCTCTGAACAAGTTCATGATCATCATGTTGAAAAAGTGGGAGAACAGGAAAAAGGAAGTGGCGTTTATTCATATGAAGACGGTATTTCAAAAACAGATGGCATTTATACGACTAATAATGATGTTCTTCTAACATCTTGTTACGCGGATTGTGTTCCGCTCTATTTTTATGCACCATCACATGGTATGATAGGACTTGCGCATGCTGGATGGAAAGGGACTGTAAAAGAGATTGCAAAAGAAATGATTCAAAAATGGAATGCAGAAGGGATTTCAAGTGATGAAATTCATGTTGCAATTGGACCAGCAATTGGATCTTGTTGTTACGTTGTTGATGATCGAGTGTTAACAGCAGCAGAGCAAGTAGTAAACGGTTCTGTCCCTTATAAAAAAATTTCTGACGGACAGTATGCAATTAATTTAAAAGAAATTAATCGTATATTATGTTTACAAGTAGGTATAAAAGAAGAGAATATTGTAATGTCATCTCTTTGTACAAGCTGTGAAGAGCAACTCTTTTTCTCTCATCGTCGTGATCAAGGTAAGACGGGGAGAATGTTGAGTTTCATAGGTTTTAAGGAGGAAGAAAGCAAGTGACAGTACAAACAAATTTAACAACTGTAAACGAATCAATTAAACAATCTTGCGCACGAGCAGGACGTTCGTTGCAAGATATTAAACTCGTTGCGGTTACAAAAACGGTAGGAATTGAAAAAACAAACGAAGTAATTGAAGCAGGAATTATCGATTTAGGTGAAAATAGAAATGAAGGTTTCTTACAGAAGTACGAACATTTCGGTTCAAAAGTGAATTGGCATTTTATTGGATCATTACAAACGAGAAAAGTAAAAGAAATCATTAATGAAATCGATTATTTACATTCATTAGATCGTCTTTCACTTGCAAAAGAAATTCAAAAACGTGCGGATAAGAAAGTGAAATGTTTTATTCAAGTGAAAACATCATCTGAAGAATCAAAGCAAGGATTGGCAATAGAAGAAACCGTTTCTTTTATTCAAAGTTTGCAAGAATTGGATAAGATTGAAGTGGTTGGACTAATGACAATGGCTCCGTTTACAGAAGAAGAGGAAGAAATCAGACGCTGTTTTAAGACATTACGTATGCTACAAACAGAGGTGCAGGAGTTAGAATTATTACATGCGCCATGTAAAGAACTATCAATGGGAATGTCTAATGATTACACCATTGCAATTGAAGAAGGTGCTACATATATTCGTTTGGGGACGATTTTAGTAGGAAAAGCGTAAAAGGAAGGAGAATCTTATTATGAGTTGGTCAAAAGTAAAATACTTCTTTTTTGATACACCTGAAGAAAAAGAAGCAGCTCAATATAGTTATGAAAAGGAGCAAACAGACATGAAGAAGCAGCAAGATCCGCCAGAACAACAAGATGTTACGTTTCCAAAAGCGCAAACGAAACAAAATGTTGTGAGCATTGAAACAGCGAAGCAATCTTCAAAAGTTGTTTTATTAGAACCACGCACATATTCGGAAGCGCAAGGAATTGCGGACCATTTAAAAGGTAGACGAGCTGTTGTGATTAATTTACAACGAATGTCTACGGATCAAGCTGTACGTATCGTTGACTTTTTAAGTGGTACTGTATACGCTATAGGCGGGGACATTCAAAAAATAGGACCGAAAACATTTATGTGTACGCCTGAAAATGTAGATATAGTTGGTGCAATTTCAGAGTTATTCGGTGAAGAAGAAGACACAAATATAAAGAGGTGGTAATACGCCATGGAAACAGTTTTAAGGCTTTTAGTTACTGCTATCGAGATTTACTCGTGGGCACTTATTATTTACATTCTCCTATCATGGTTCCCAGGTGCAAAGGAATCAACTTTCGGAGATTTTCTTGCCCGTATTTGTGAACCGTATTTAGAACCATTTCGCAGATTTATTCCGCCGCTTGGTATGATTGACATCTCACCACTTGTTGCGATTTTTGCGTTGAGACTTGCTACAAGTGGTTTAGTAACTTTATTCGGCTATTTCTTATAGTAAGAGGTTAAATACATGAGCATCTACGAGCATTTTAGACCTGATGAAGTGGTCTTTGTGGATAAAGTGTTAGAGTGGAAGCGAGCAGCGGAGTACCATCAAGTGAAGTTAACAGACTTTCTTGATCCAAGACAACAACAAATTGTCACTATGGTAATAGGACAAGGAGATGTTGCTGTACAGTTTGATGGTGCAACGTCTCAAGCAGAGCGCAAAAGAGCACTCATTTATCCGGACTATCTAGTAGTAAATGAAGAGGAATTTCAAGTAGAAGTATTGGAAATTGACTATCCTTCCAAGTTTTATACGCTAGAGCATAGGCAAATATTAGGTACATTTATGTCTCTCGGTTTAACGAGAGAAAAATGTGGTGATATTTTGCTTCAAGAAGATCGTGCCCAAATTGTAGTCGCGAAAGAAGTTGTATCTTATATTGAGATGAACTTACAATCTATAGGAAAAGTGAAAGTCTCCTTATCACCAGTGCAAGGGGAAAAAATTCTACAGATACAAGAAACGTGGGGGGAGAAATCCGGAACAGTTTCTTCACTTCGTTTAGATGTTATGTTAGCTGAAATGTTACATATATCTAGGCAAAAAGTACAACCTTTCATAAAAAATGGTTTAGTAAAAGTGAATTGGAAAACAGTGGAGCAAACCTCTTATGAATGTTATCCAGGAGATGTTTTTTCAGTGAGAGGATATGGACGCAGTAAATTGTTTTCTGTAGAAGGTAGAACAAAGCGCGACAAATGGAGAATTTTGTATGGTATACTAAAATGATTGGTTTTTTAGAAGGAAATCCTCCTATTTTGTCGAAGAAAAGATATAATTGAAAGAGGAAATTTAGATAACTACTTGGAGGTGGCGTTGTGCCGTTAACACCATTAGATATTCATAACAAAGAATTTGGTCGCGGATTCCGTGGCTATGATGAGGATCAAGTAAATGAGTTTCTTGATCAAATTATCAAAGATTATGAATTAGTCATTCGTGAGAAAAAAGCTTTAGAAGAACAAGTTGCGCAATTAGAAGGGAAGTTAGATCATTTCTCTAATATTGAAGATACGTTAAACAAATCTATCGTTGTTGCACAAGAAGCGGCGGAAGAAGTAAAACGTAATGCGCAAAAAGAGGCAAAATTAATCGTACGTGAAGCTGAAAAGAATGCAGACCGTATTATTAACGAAGCTTTAGTAAAATCAAGAAAAGTTGCTTTTGATATTGAAGAGCTAAAGAAACAAGCGAAAGTATTCCGCACTCGTTTCCGTATGTTATTAGAAACACAGCTTGAAATGTTAAACAACGATGATTGGGATAAACTAATTGAGTTAGAAGACGAAGTAGACGAGCTGTTGAAAAAAGAAGAAACAGTGTAAGCTTGACGTTTTTCTCATTATTACATATAATTTTAAACAACATATTTATTAAGAAAAACGAAGATAGGGATAAGTACCTTTTTCATACCTTATATAGCGAACTGAGGATGGTGTAAGCTCAGGATAAGGAGATAATGGGAATATCACCCTGGAGTTCCGCGCTGAACAAATAGAGTAAGCGTAGGCGTATATTCGCGTTAAGAATATAAAGAGGATTGTATACATACGTATAGAATCTACTAGGGTGGTACCGCGGGAGACTTTCTCGTCCCTTTTTGGGATGAGAAAGTCTCTTTTTTATTCCGTTTTTTAGGTCTTTCTTTTATACATGTAAGGAGGAATTGAGCATGGAGTACAAAAATACATTACTAATGCCAAAAACAGAGTTCCCAATGCGTGGGAATTTACCAAAACGTGAGCCTGCAATGCAAGAAAAGTGGGCGGAAATGAATATTTATGAAAAGGTACAAGAACATACGAAAGGTCGTCCTTTATTTGTACTGCATGATGGACCTCCATATGCGAATGGTGACATTCATATGGGACATGCATTAAATAAAGTATTAAAAGACTTTATCGTTCGTTATAAATCAATGACTGGTTTCTGTGCACCATATGTCCCAGGTTGGGATACACACGGTTTACCAATTGAACAAGCTTTAACAAATAAAGGTGTAAAGCGTAAAGAAATGACAGTTGCTGAGTTCCGTAAGTTATGTGCAGAGTATGCATATGAACAAGTAGAACGTCAGCGTGAGCAATTTAAGCGTTTAGGTGTACGTGCTGATTGGGATAACCCATATATTACTTTAGAGCCAGCTTATGAAGCACAACAAATTAAAGTGTTTGGTGATATGGCGAAAAAAGGTTATATCTATAAAGGACAAAAACCAGTTTATTGGTCACCAACGAGTGAATCAGCATTAGCGGAAGCTGAAATTGAATACCAAGATAAAAAATCTGCATCTATTTACGTAGCATTCCCTGTAAAAGATGGAAAGAACGTATTAGAAGGTGATGAGAAATTCATTATCTGGACAACAACACCTTGGACGTTGCCTGCAAACTTAGGTATTTCTGTTCACCCAGAACTTGAATACAGCATCGTGAAAGTAAATGATGAAAAATATATTATTGCTTCTGAATTATTTGAGACAGTTGCAAAAACGTTAGAGTGGGAAAACGCTGAAGTTGTAAAAACGGTAAAAGGTAGTGAACTTGAGTATACAGTTGCAAAGCATCCATTCTACGATCGTGATTCATTAGTTATGCTAGGAGATCACGTAACAACAGATGCAGGTACAGGTTGTGTTCATACAGCACCAGGACACGGGGAAGATGACTTTATTGTTGGTAAAAAGTATGGCTTAGAAGTACTTTGCCCAGTTGATGATAAAGGTGTATTAACAGAGGAAGCACCTGGATTTGAAGGCTTATTCTATGATAAAGCTAACAAGCCAATTACAGAAAAATTAGAAGAAGTAGGCGCATTACTGAAACTAACATTCATTACGCATTCATATCCACATGATTGGAGAACGAAAAAACCTATTATTTTCCGTGCGACAGCACAGTGGTTTGCATCTATTGAAGCATTCCGTAAAGAATTATTAGAAGCTGTTGCGGAAACAAAATGGGTACCAGCATGGGGCGAAACTCGTCTTCATAACATGGTTCGTGACCGTGGTGACTGGTGTATTTCTCGTCAACGTGCATGGGGTGTGCCAATTCCTGTATTCTATGCTGAGAATGGTGATCCAATTATTACGGATGAAACAATTAACCATGTAGCTGATTTATTCCGTGAACACGGTTCTAACGTATGGTTCGAGCGTGAAGCGAAAGATCTATTACCAGAAGGATTTACACATCCAGGTAGCCCAAATGGTGAATTCCGTAAAGAAACAGACATCATGGATGTATGGTTCGACTCAGGTTCTTCTCACCAAGCGGTATTAGAAGAGCGCGATGACTTACAACGTCCAGCAGATTTATATTTAGAAGGATCTGACCAATATCGTGGTTGGTTTAACTCTTCATTATCGACAGCAGTTGCTGTAACAGGAAAAGCGCCATATAAAGGTGTACTAAGCCATGGTTTCGTATTAGATGGTGAAGGCCGTAAAATGAGTAAGTCGATTGGAAACATCGTCGTACCGAAGAAAATTATGGATCAATTAGGCGGAGATATTTTACGCTTATGGGTATCTTCTGTTGACTATCAATCTGACGTACGTATTTCGGATGATATTTTAAAACAAGTAGCAGAAGTGTATCGTAAAATCCGTAACACATTCCGTTTCTTATTAGGAAACTTAGACGACTTTAAGCCAAGTGAAAATACAGTACCTGTAGCTGAACTTCGTGAAGTAGATCGTTATATGTTAGTGAAATTAAATGACTTAATTACAAAAGTAAAAGAAGCATATGAGACATACGACTTCGCTGCTGTATATCATGCAATTCATAACTTCTGTACAATTGATTTAAGTTCATTCTACTTAGACTTTGCAAAAGACATTTTATACATTGAAGGTGCAAACCATGAAGATCGTCGTGCAATTCAAACTGTATTATATGATGTTCTTGTTGCATTGACGAAACTTGTAACACCAATCTTACCGCATACAGCTGATGAAGTATGGCCATACATTCCAGGTGTAACAGAAGAAAGTGTACAATTAACTGATATGCCAGAAGCTGTACAATTAGATGGTGCAGAAGCATTAAAAACAAAATGGGATGCATTTATGACATTGCGTGATGACGTATTAAAAGCGTTAGAAGTAGCTCGTAATGAAAAGGTAATCGGTAAGTCATTAAATGCAAGCATTACGCTATATCCAACTGCAGAAATGAAAGCTATGTTAGAGTCTATTAACGAAGACTTAAAGCAATTATTCATCGTTTCTGAGTACAAACTTGGTGGCATGATGGAAGAAGCGCCAGCAGATGCACCGAAGTATGAACATACAGCGGTTGTTGTTGCTCAAGCAACTGGTGAAACATGTGAACGTTGTTGGGTAGTTTCAGAAACAATTGGTAAAGATGCTGAACATGAAACATTATGTGAGCGTTGTGCAACGGTTGTTAAAGAAAATTATGTAAAATAATAAGGGGTGACTGCACGTAAAGTGCAGTCATTTTTTTGGTTAACAGTATATTGAAATAACTTTCACTCTCTTTCCTATGAAGGAAAAATGTGTGAGAGGTAAGCATATAAATTTCGGACACACTAATCGTACATTGCAACTGGGAGGAATGTACACGTGAATGAAATGTATATGGAAATCAAAGAAGAATTGCAATTGATGCGAAAAGAGTTACAAGAGAGGCTAGCTAAAGAGGTTATGTACAAATATAATACAGAGTTTAGCGAAGAACTTGGGTATGAAATTAAGGAAGAGATAAAGAAAAAACTATTATTACATGATATAAAAGAGGATTTAAAAGATGTAGAACGTGCATTATTTAAAATGGAAATAGATATGTATGGTATTTGTGAAGACACAGGGAGAGTAATATCGGTAAAACAAATGAAAACGATGCCGACTGCACGTACCATTCATGAATTTTTCTATGAAAAAGTAAATGTATGAATGGGCACAACGATATTATATTACCTTTTTTTAATTTATTTTATTCTTCTATAAAGGTTCATTGTGAAAAGGTTGCAGCTATGCTAAAATTTTGAGGTACACTGTCTTTGTGGGGGAAATGAAAATGATATATTATGTAATAGCGTTATTTGTCATTGCCATCGATCAAATATCGAAATGGCTAATTGTAAAGAACATGGAATTGGGTACGAGCATTCCGATTATCGATAATGTATTATACATAACATCACATCGAAATAGAGGAGCTGCCTGGGGCATTTTAGAAAATAAAATGTGGTTTTTCTACATTATTACAGTCGTTTTTGTAGCATTTATCGTATTTTATATGAAAAAATATGCAAAAACAGACAAGCTTCTAGGAATTTCATTAGGTCTAATTTTAGGCGGAGCAATTGGTAATTTTATTGATCGTGTATTTAGACAAGAAGTAGTGGATTTCATTCACGTGTATATTTTCTCGTACAACTATCCAGTATTCAATATCGCTGATTCGGCATTATGTATTGGTGTTGTATTAATTATTATTCAAACATTATTAGAAGGCAAGAAAACGAAGGAGTAATTGAATGAGTGAAGTAGTACAAGTAACAGTTGCAGAAGAACAAAAAAATGAGCGAATTGATAAATTCGTTGCAGCAATAAATAATGAATGGTCACGTACACAAGTACAGCAATGGATTAAAGATGACGTTGTGACAGTTAATGGAAAAGCTGTAAAAGGGAATTATAAAGTTAGAGAAAATGATGAAATTACAGTGACGATTCCTGAGCCAGAAGAGTTAGATATTCAGCCAGAAGATATGAACTTAGAAATTTATTATGAAGATGCAGATGTACTTGTTGTTAATAAGCCGCGTGGTATGGTTGTACATCCAGCACCAGGTCATACAAGTGGTACACTTGTGAACGGTCTTATGCACCATTGTACAGACTTATCAGGCATTAATGGTGTGATGCGTCCAGGTATCGTGCATCGTATTGATAAGGATACATCAGGCCTATTAATGGTTGCTAAAAATGATATGGCACACGAATCACTTGTAAATCAACTTGTAGCAAAAACAGTAACGAGACGTTACAAAGCGATTGTACACGGTGTAATTCCGCATGATAAAGGTACGATTGATGCTCCGATTGCTCGTGATAAGAAAGAACGTCAAAGTATGACGGTTGATGAAAATGGTAAGCATGCTGTTACGCATTTCCAAGTGTTAGAGCGATTCAAAGATTTCACACTTGTAGAATGTCGCTTAGAAACAGGGCGTACACACCAAATTCGTGTTCATATGAAATATATTGGCTATCCACTTGCAGGAGATCCAAAATATGGACCAAAGAAAACATTAGACATGAATGGACAGGCACTTCATGCAGGAATTTTAGGATTTGATCACCCTCGTACTGGTGAATATATTCAGTTTGAGGCACCGATTCCAGAAGTGTTTGAAGACGCATTAAATATTTTACGAAAATAGTATTGACAAATCATAAGAAAACTGAGATACTGACAACAGTTAAATAATGATCCTTTAACACAGCCCCGTGAGGTTGAGAAGGTAACGGTTTGAAATGCATAGGGTATGCTGTACCCTTTTTTCAAAAGTCCTCTCGCACACGCTGAGAGGACTTTTTTTATACCATTACTCTCACGCAAGAAAAAAGCTTGGAGGTGTAGAGCATGCAAGAGAAAGCTGTCGTTTTAGATGACCAAATGATTCGCCGCGCTTTAACACGAATTAGTCATGAAATCGTGGAACGAAATAAAGGTGTCGATAATTGTGTTCTTGTTGGAATTAAAACTCGTGGAATTTTTATTGCACAACGTTTGGCAGAACGAATTGGTCAAATTGAAGGAAAAGAAATAGAAGTTGGAGAGCTAGACATTACGTTATATCGTGATGATTTAACGCTACAATCGAAAAATAAAGAACCACTTGTAAAAGGTTCTGATATCCCTGTAGATATTACGAAGAAAAAAGTTATCCTTGTAGATGATGTATTATATACAGGCAGAACAGTTCGAGCAGCAATGGATGCTCTTATGGATTTAGGTAGACCATCACAAATCCAACTAGCGGTTCTTGTTGATAGAGGTCATCGTGAACTACCAATTCGCGCTGATTATGTAGGAAAGAACATTCCAACATCAAGTGAAGAGCGTATCGAAGTTGATTTGCAAGAGACAGATCAACAAGATCGAGTAAGCATATACGATAAGTAAAGCCCTTTTAAATGTAGTCCTGTGAGGCTGCCAAAGGGTCTTGGCTTTCATATGTCAAATTTGGCATACGAAAGTGTAGGACTCTTTGTGCACAGGCACAAAGAGTTTTTTTATTGCAAAGATTTAAACTGAAGGAGGATGTAACAATGGAACAAAAGCCAGTGTTAGACGTTAATGAAGTACCGAAACCGGGAAAATGGTTATTTTTAAGTATACAACATTTGTTCGCAATGTTTGGATCAACAGTGCTTGTTCCGTTTTTAACAGGATTGAATCCGTCAGTAGCATTAATATCAAGTGGATTAGGAACGTTAGCGTTTCTTCTTATAACGAAAGGTCAAGTACCTGCCTATCTTGGATCATCATTCGCCTTTATCGCACCGATTATAACAGCGAAAACGGCAGGGGGACCCGGAGCAGCAATGCTTGGTGGTTTGCTAGCAGGACTTGTATACATCTTAATCTCACTCGGAATTAAGAAATCAGGATCAGAGTGGATTATGAAATTACTACCACCAATCGTAGTTGGTCCAGTAGTAATGGTAATCGGGCTAGCTTTAGCACATACAGCAGTTAACATGGCGATGAATGGTGCGGATGGCAAATATAGCTTTACACACTTTTCAGTAGCATTAGTAACATTAGCAATTACAATTATATGCTCAATATTCGGAAGAGGATTTTTCAGTATCATACCAGTGTTACTTGGCATTATCGGCGGATATATTTTCGCTTACTTCCAAGGGCTAGTAGACTTAAAGCCGGTAGCTGAGGCAAAATGGTTTGTTGTACCAGATTTCACAGTACCATTTGTAACATACACACCAGAGTTTTCATGGAAGATCGTACTCTTGATGGTACCAGTTGCACTAGTAACAATTTCAGAACATATCGGACACCAAATTGTACTAGGAAATGTTATTAAAAGAGATTTAATTGAAAAACCTGGTTTACACCGTTCAATCTTCGGTGATGGAGTAGCAACATTAATCGCATCACTAATCGGTGGACCACCGAATACAACGTATGGTGAAAACATCGGTGTGCTAGCAATTACAAGAGCGTACAGTGTATACTTATTCATCGGTTCAGCCGTATTCGCAATCATGTTCGGGTTTATCGGTAAGATTTCTGCACTGATTCATTCGATACCAACACCAGTTATGGGTGGTGTATCAATCTTACTATTCGGTGTAATCGCATCAAGCGGATTACGTATGATGGTAGACGATAAAACAGATTTAAGTGACAAACGAAACTTAATGATTGCATCAGTAATATTAGTAATCGGTATTGGTGGAGCGGTACTTCACGTAGGAGAATCATTCCAAGTAGAAGGAATGGCACTAGCAGCAATTGTAGGTGTACTGTTAAATTTACTACTACCGGAAACGAAACAAATAAAACAATCTAAGCAGATTGCTTCATAATAATAACCTTTTAATTCAGTCCTGTGAGACCGGAAAGGGTGGCTTCTTTCTTGCACCCTAGTCTCACATGACTAGGGTATTTTTATGCAAAGGTTGTTATAAAAATACAAAAGTGGTAACATAAAAATCAGAAAGATGAGGGATGACGATGAGCCATTTGTTAACGATGAGTGAATTATCGGAAGTAGAAATTTCAGAAATCCTAAAAGACGCAGAAGATTTTGCGAATGGGAAAGAAAGCAAAACGACAGAGCAAACTTTTGTTGCGAACTTGTTCTTTGAGAATAGTACGAGAACAAGATTTAGCTTTGAAGTTGCTGAGAAGAGATTAGGACTTGATGTTTTAAACTTTTCAGCTGATGCATCTAGCGTACAAAAAGGAGAAACATTATACGATACGATAAGAACACTAGAATCAATCGGAACAAAAGCAGTGGTCATCCGCCACGAGCAAGATCGCTACTTCGATGAACTAAGAGATCAGGTGAATATTCCAATCTTAAACGCTGGAGATGGATGTGGAAACCACCCAACGCAGTGCTTACTCGACCTTCTTACAATTAAACAAGAGTTTGGAAGATTTGAAGGATTGAAGATTGCGATAGTAGGAGATGTTCGTCATAGCCGAGTAGCACGTTCGAATGCAGAAGCATTAACGAAACTGGGTGCAACAATTTACTTCGCAAGTCCAGAAGAGTGGAAAGATGAAGACAACACATTTGGAACATACAAACCATTAGATGAGCTTGTTCCAGAAGTGGATGTAATGATGTTACTTCGTGTACAACATGAGCGTCATGATCATTATGAAACAGACATTATGAAAGAGTATCATGAGAAACACGGATTAACAGTGGAAAGAGAACAGCGTATGAAAGAAGGAAGCATTATTATGCATCCAGCTCCTGTAAACCGAGATGTTGAAATTGCAAGTGAACTTGTTGAGTGTGAGCGTTCACGCATATTTAAACAAATGGAAAATGGAGTTTACGTAAGAATGGCTGTACTAAAACGCGCCTTACCAAATGTATTAGGAGGAATGAAACATGAATTACTTGTTTAAAAATGGTCGTTATATGAATGAAGAAGGAAAAATCGTAGCAACGGATCTTCTCGTACAAGACGGTAAAATCGCTAAGGTAGCAGAAAATATTACGGCAGATAATGCTGAAGTAATCGATGTGAACGGAAAGTTAATCGCACCTGGATTAGTAGATGTACACGTACACCTTCGTGAACCAGGTGGTGAACATAAAGAAACAATTGAAACAGGTACACTAGCAGCGGCAAAAGGTGGATTCACTACAATTTGTGCAATGCCAAATACACGCCCAGTACCAGATTGCAGAGAACATATGGAAGACTTACAAAATCGTATTAAAGAAAAAGCGCATGTTAACGTATTACCATATGGAGCAATTACAGTACGTCAAGCGGGTTCTGAAATGACGGATTTCGAAACGTTAAAAGAACTTGGAGCATTTGCTTTCACTGATGACGGTGTAGGCGTACAAGATGCTAGCATGATGTTAGCTGCTATGAAACGTGCAGCGAAATTAAATATGGCAGTAGTTGCGCACTGTGAAGAGAATACTCTTATTAATAAAGGTTGTGTACATGAAGGGAAGTTTTCTGAAAAACACGGATTAAACGGTATCCCATCAGTATGTGAATCTGTACATATTGCAAGGGATATATTGCTTGCTGAAGCGGCGGATTGTCACTATCACGTATGTCACGTAAGTACGAAAGGCTCTGTACGTGTAATCCGTGATGCAAAGCGCGCTGGAATTAAAGTAACAGCAGAAGTAACACCTCATCACTTAGTGTTATGTGAAGATGATATCCCATCAGCTGATCCTAACTTTAAAATGAACCCACCGCTTCGTGGAAAAGAAGATCATGCAGCATTAATTGAAGGTTTATTAGATGGAACAATCGATATGATTGCAACTGATCATGCACCCCATACAGCAGAAGAGAAAGCACAAGGAATTGAAAGAGCACCATTCGGGATTACTGGTTTTGAAACAGCATTCCCACTTCTATACACAAACCTTGTGAAAAAAGGAATTATTACACTAGAGCAGTTAATTCAATTCTTAACAGAAAAGCCAGCTGATACATTCGGCTTAGAAGCAGGTCGCCTGAAAGAAGGTAGAACAGCTGATATTACAATTATTGATTTAGAACAAGAAGAAGAGATTGACCCAACAACATTCTTATCAAAAGGAAAAAATACACCATTCGCAGGTTGGAAATGCCAAGGATGGCCGGTAATGACAATCGTTGGTGGTAAGATCGCATGGCAAAAGGAGAGTGCATTAGTATGAAAAGACAACTTATCTTAGAAGATGGAACAGTATTAATTGGAACAGGTTTCGGAGGAGAAATCGAAAAGTCAGGTGAGGTTGTATTTACAACAGGAATGACTGGATATCAAGAAACATTATCTGATCCATCATATTGCGGTCAAATTGTAACATTCACGTACCCATTAATCGGAAACTACGGCATCAACCGTGACGATTTTGAATCGATTCACCCATCTGTAAATGGTTTAATCGTAAACGAAATTTGTGATCACCCATCAAACTTCCGTAATGAAATTTCGTTAAATGACTACTTAAAAGAAAGAAATATCCCAGGATTAGCAGGGATTGATACGAGAAAATTAACGAGAAAAATTCGTCAATACGGTACATTACGCGGACGCCTTTGTAATATGGATGCAGATGTAGAATACATCGTGAGCCAATTAAAAGCGACAGTATTTACAGATCATGTAAAACGCGTATCAACGAAAGATCCATACCCAAGCCCAGGCCGCGGACATCGCGTTGTACTAGTAGACTTCGGTATGAAACATGGTATTTTAAGAGAATTAAATAAACGTGATTGTGATGTGATTGTAGTTCCTTACAACACAACAGCTGAAGAAATTTTACGCCTTAGCCCAGATGGAATTATGCTAAGTAACGGACCTGGGGATCCAAAAGATGTACCAGAAGCAATTGAAATGTTAAAAGATATTATCGGTAAAGTTCCTTTATTCGGAATTTGCCTAGGACATCAATTGTTCGCTCTAGCATCTGGTGCGAATACAAGTAAGTTAAAATTCGGCCACCGTGGTTTAAACCATCCAGTAAAAAATCTTGCAACTGGAAAAGTAGCAATTACATCTCAAAACCATGGTTACGCAGTAGAAGAAGAATCAGTTGAAAATACAGAACTTGAAATTACACATGTTGCTTTAAATGATGGAACAGTAGAAGGTCTTCGTCATAAGAAGTTCCCAGCATTTACAGTACAATACCATCCAGAAGCTTCAGCGGGACCAGAAGATGCAAATGATTTATTCGAAGATTTCTTAACAATGATTGAAAACTTCAAGAAAGAAGGGGAAGAGTTATGCCAAAACGCCTAGACATTAACACAATTTTAGTAATCGGATCAGGACCAATTGTAATTGGGCAAGCAGCGGAGTTTGACTACTCTGGTACACAAGCTTGTCAATCTCTTAAAGAGGAAGGTTACAAAGTAATCCTTGTTAACTCTAACCCAGCAACAATTATGACTGATACTGCAACAGCAGATAAAGTATACATTGAGCCTTTAACATTAGAATTTGTAAGCCGAATCATTCGTAAAGAACGTCCAGATGCAATCTTACCAACATTAGGCGGTCAAACAGGTTTAAACATGGCTGTTGAACTTGCAAAATCAGGCGTACTTGAAGAGTGCGGAGTTGAAATTTTAGGAACAAAATTATCAGCAATCGAGCAAGCGGAAGATCGTGATTTATTCCGTACATTAATGCAAGATTTAAATGAACCAACACCACCAAGTGAAATCATTCATAACCTTGATGAAGCATATGGCTTTGTAAAAGAAATTGGTTATCCAGTAATCGTTCGTCCAGCATTCACATTAGGCGGAACGGGCGGCGGAATTTGCCATAACGAAGAAGAGTTAATTGAAATCGTAACAAGTGGTTTAAAACATAGCCCAGTAACACAATGTTTATTAGAGAAAAGTATTGCTGGTTGTAAAGAAATTGAATATGAAGTAATGCGTGATTCAAATGATAACGCGATTGTAGTATGTAATATGGAAAACATCGATCCAGTTGGTGTTCATACAGGTGATTCTATTGTTGTAGCACCGAGCCAAACGCTAAGCGACCGTGAATACCAAATGTTACGTAATACTTCATTACGAATTATTCGTGCACTAGGAATTGAAGGTGGATGTAACGTTCAGCTTGCATTAGATCCATATAGCTTCCAATACTATGTAATCGAAGTAAACCCACGTGTAAGTCGTTCATCTGCATTAGCATCTAAAGCAACTGGATATCCAATTGCGAAATTAGCAGCGAAAATTGCAGTCGGCTTAACATTAGATGAAATCGTAAACCCAGTAACACAAAAAACTTACGCTTGCTTCGAGCCAGCATTAGACTATGTTGTTTCAAAAATTCCACGTTGGCCATTTGATAAGTTTGAATCAGCGAACAGAACACTTGGAACGCAGATGAAAGCAACTGGTGAGGTTATGTCAATCGGACGTAACTTAGAAGAATCATTATTAAAAGCGGTTCGTTCTTTAGAACTTGGCATTTATCACTTAGAATTAGACCACTTAAAAGAACTTGATAAAGAAACAATGAAAAAACGCATTATTAAAGCAGATGATGAGCGACTGTTTATCGTAGCAGAAGCAATTCGTCAAGGTGTAACGAAAGAAGAGATTAACGAATGGTGTGAAATGGACTTCTTCTTCTTACAAAAAGTTGAAAACATCGTAAATATGGAACGCGAAGTAAAAGCGAATGTAGGAAATATGGAAGTACTACAAACTGCAAAAGAAATGGGCTTCAGCGATCATTACATCGCAGCAGCTTGGAACAAAACGGAGCGCGAAATTTACGATATGCGTAAAGAAAATAATATGACGCCAGTATTCAAAATGGTAGATACTTGTGCGGCAGAGTTTGAATCTGCAACACCGTATTACTACAGCACATACGCTGAGGAGAACGAATCAATTGTAACAGATCGTAAGAGTGTAGTAGTTCTAGGATCTGGTCCGATCCGCATTGGTCAAGGTGTTGAGTTTGACTATGCAACAGTTCACTCAGTATGGGCAATTAAAGAAGCTGGATATGAAGCGATTATCATTAACAATAACCCAGAAACTGTTTCAACAGACTTCAGTATTTCTGACAAATTATACTTTGAACCATTAACGATTGAAGATGTAATGCACATCATCGATTTAGAAAAGCCAGAAGGTGTTATCGTTCAGTTTGGTGGACAAACGGCGATTAACTTAGCGGCGAAATTAGAAGAACATGGTGTGAAGATTTTAGGAACATCACTTGAAGACTTAGACCGTGCAGAAGATCGTGATAAATTCGAAGCTGCTTTAACAAAACTTGGTATCCCACAACCAGTTGGTAAAACAGCAACGACTGTAGAACAAGCGGTAGCAATCGCAGAAGAAATTGGTTACCCAGTATTAGTAAGACCATCTTACGTACTAGGTGGACGTGCGATGGAAATCGTATATCGTCAAGAAGAACTACTGCACTACATGAAAAATGCAGTTAAAGTTCACGCAGATCACCCAGTATTAATCGACCGTTACATGGTCGGTAAAGAAATTGAAGTAGATGCAATTTCAGACGGTGAGAATGTATTCATTCCAGGTATTATGGAACATATTGAACGCGCTGGAGTTCACTCGGGTGACTCAATTGGAGTATATCCACCACAAAGCTTATCTGAAAAATTAAAAGAACAAATTATTGAACATACAATTGCACTTGGAAAAGGATTAAACATTGTTGGATTACTAAATATCCAGTTTGTAGTATTCGAAGATCAAGTGTACGTAATTGAAGTAAATCCACGTGCGAGCCGTACAGTACCATTCTTAAGTAAAATTACAGGTGTACCAATGGCAAACGTTGCAACGAAAGTTATTCTAGGGCAAGACCTAGTAGAGCAAGGATACGGAACGGGCTATCACCCAGAAGAGAAAGAAGTATATGTAAAAGCTCCGGTATTCTCATTCGCGAAATTACGCTCAGTGGATACAACATTAGGACCTGAAATGAAATCAACAGGGGAAGTAATGGGTAAAGATTTAACGCTTGAAAAAGCATTATATAAAGGGTTAGTTGCTTCTGGAATTAACATCCCAACGCACGGATCAGTAATTATTACTGTAGCGGATAAAGATAAAGAAGAGGCGATGGAAATTGCAAAACGTTTCCATGAAATCGGCTATAACTTATTAGCAACAGCTGGAACAGCACAATCGTTAACAGAGCAAAATATCCCAGTACAAGTTGTAAACAAAATTGATTCTGAGGACTACAACTTACTAGATATTATCCGTCAAGGAAAAGCACAGTTTGTAATCAATACATTAACAAAAGGCAAACAACCAGCGCGTGATGGTTTCCGCATTCGCCGTGAATCAGTAGAAAATGGTGTAGCTTGCTTAACATCACTTGATACAACGAGAGCAATCTTACGAGTATTAGAATCTATGACATTCTCAGCTCATTCAATGAAAGAAATTACGCAAACAAAGCGTCACGAGGTGGTACATGCATGATGCAAAAGCAAAATATGATCGTCGTTAATCAAAAAGAAATCGCAAAGAACATTTACGAATTAGTGCTTCAAGGAACTTTAGTACAGCAAATGAACGAACCAGGGCAGTTTGTACACATTAAGGTGGCAGAGGGCATTGCGCCCCTTCTGCGCCGCCCAATTAGTATTTGTAATGTAGATCAAGAGAAGAACGAATTTACAATGCTATATCGTGCGGAAGGACAAGGGACAAAAACATTAGCAACTAGAAAACAAGGTGAAATGGTAGATGTATTAGGACCATTAGGACACGGTTTTCCTGTAGAAGAAGCAGAAGCTGGTCAAACAGCTTTACTAGTAGGCGGGGGAATTGGTGTACCACCACTTTATGAATTATCACAGCGCCTCGTTGCAAAAGGTGTACGTGTGATTCACATCTTAGGTTTTCAAACGAAAGATGTAGTTTTCTATGAAGAAAAATTTGCAGAACTTGGTGATACGTACGTTGCGACAGTAGACGGTACACACGGTACAAAAGGATTTGTCACAGATGTAATTGATCATTACGGAATTGACTTTGATATTCTTTATTCATGTGGTCCGTTAGCGATGCTTCGTGCATTAGAAGGACGTTACAAAGAGAAAAAAGCCTATATTTCATTAGAAGAACGTATGGGCTGTGGTATTGGAGCTTGTTTCGCATGTGTATGCCACTTACAAGAAGATCCAAGTGGACATTCTTACAAGAAGGTGTGTAGCGACGGACCAGTATTTCCAATCGGGGAGGTTGTACTATGAACAGATTGCAAGTTGAATTACCGGGATTATCATTAAAAAATCCAATTATACCAGCATCTGGATGCTTTGGGTTTGGTCGTGAATATGCACAGTTTTACGATTTAAGTGTACTAGGATCAATCATGATTAAAGCGACGACAGAACAACCACGCTATGGAAATCCTACGCCTCGTGTTGCTGAAACACCGGGCGGCATGTTAAATGCAATCGGACTTCAAAACCCAGGATTAGAAAAAGTAATGAATTCTGAATTACCATGGTTAGAACAATTTGACCTTCCAATTATTGCAAACGTTGCAGGTTCACAAGCTGAGGATTACGTAGCGGTTGCAAAGGAAATTTCTAAAGCGCCTAATGTCCATGCGCTAGAATTAAATATTTCTTGTCCAAACGTAAAAACAGGTGGTATCGCCTTTGGTACAAATCCTGAAATTGCTGCTGATTTAACGAAGCGAGTAAAAGAGGTTTCTGAAGTACCTGTATACGTGAAGTTGTCGCCGAACGTGGCAAACATTGTGGAAATTGCAAAAGCGATTGAAAATGCAGGTGCAGATGGTTTAACGATGATTAATACATTGCTTGGTATGCGTCTAGATTTAAAAACAGCTAAACCAATTTTAGCAAACCGTACAGGCGGATTATCAGGTCCTGCGATTAAGCCAGTAGCAATTCGTATGGTACATGAAGTAAGTCAAGCGGTTAACATTCCAATTATCGGAATGGGTGGTATTGAAACAGCGGAAGATGTAATCGAATTCTTCTACGCTGGCGCAAGCGCAGTTGCAGTAGGTACAGCGAACTTTATCGATCCGTTCGTATGTCCGACAATTATTGAAGAGTTACCAGCATTACTAGATGAATTAGGATTTGATCACATTTCGGAATGTCAAGGAAGGAGCTGGAAGCAAACATGTCACAGTCGTTAATCGTTGCACTAGATTTTCCAGGGAAACAAGATGTAGAACAATTCTTGCGCCACTTTGAAGGGGAAGAGTTATTTGTCAAAGTTGGTATGGAGTTATTTTACAAAGAAGGCCCTGCAATTATTACGTACTTAAAAGAAAAAGGACATAAGATTTTTCTGGATTTAAAACTTCATGATATTCCAAATACAGTAAAAAGCGCTATGCGTAGCCTAGCTAGTCTAGATGTTGATATGGTAAATGTTCATGCTGCTGGGGGAAGCAGTATGATGAAAGCTGCGATTGAGGGATTAGAGGAAGGTAAGCAAGAAGGAAAAGAGAGACCGATTTGTATTGCAGTTACACAACTAACAAGCACTTCGGAAGCTATGATGAAAAAGGAGATCGGCATTGAGAAAACGTTAGAAGAAGCGGTTGCTCATTATGCAAAACTAACGAAAAAAAGTGGACTTGATGGCGTTGTTTGCTCAACGCTTGAAGTTCCAAAACTACGTGAAGTATGCGGAAATGAATTTGTAACAGTAACACCGGGGATTCGTCTTGCGAGCGATGATGTAAATGACCAGGTGCGCGTAGCAACACCGAAACGTGCGAGGGAACTTGGCTCAAGCTATATCGTAGTTGGACGTAGTATTACAAAAGCAGAAAATCCGCTTGAAGCGTATAAAACAGTAAAACAACAGTGGGAAGGTGTAACAGTATGAAAAAAGAAATCGCATCGCATTTATTAGAAATTGGAGCAGTATTTTTACAACCGAATGATCCATTCACATGGTCTTCAGGTATGAAATCACCAATTTATTGTGATAACCGTTTAACTTTATCTTATCCGAAAGTACGTCAAGCAATCGCAGCTGGATTAGAAGAGTTAATTAAAGAGCACTTCCCAACTGTAGAAGTTATTGCAGGAACAGCAACTGCTGGTATTGCGCACGCTGCATGGGTAAGCGATCGTATGGATTTACCAATGTGCTACGTACGTAGTAAAGCAAAAGGTCACGGTAAAGGGAACCAAATCGAAGGAAAAGCTGAAAAAGGTCAAAAAGTAGTAGTAGTAGAAGACTTAATTTCAACTGGCGGTAGTGCTATTACATGTGTTGAAGCACTTCGCGAAGCTGGCTGTGAAGTATTAGGAATCGTATCAATCTTCACATACGAGCTTGAAGCAGGAAAAGAAAAATTAGAAGCAGCTAACGTAGCATCATATTCTTTAAGCGACTACAGTGCATTAACTGAAGTAGCGGCAGAAAAAGGTATGATCGGACAAGCTGAAACGAAAAAATTACAAGAGTGGCGTAAAAATCCAGCTAACGAAGCTTGGATCACAGCGTAACACGAAAAAAGACGACTGCGGGGGAACGCGGTCGTCTTTTTTATACTATTGTTAGAACTTCATGTAAAGAACATATAGTAGGAACATCACATTTGAGTTGCAAGTTATCCCGATTTAACCATATCCCTTGCATTCCAGCTGCTGTACTACTAATTGCATCTGTCTCTAATCGATCACCAATATAATAGCAATCTTTCATTTCAAGATTCGATTGTAATACAGTTCTTTGAAAAATTTCAGGGTCTGGTTTCGATACACCAATTTCACTAGAAGTAAATATGTATTTGAAATATTGTAGAATGTTTATAGCAATTAACTTTTCGACTTGTTGCTCATATTCACCGTTGCTAATGATACCTAATGAGTGTCCTTTTTCCTGTAAGGTCTGTAATGTATAGTTTACATCTTCAAACGCATTCCAGTTGTTCTTATATAGTTCTATATATTGATTGAATCTGTGCTGAGATTCCTCGGGTGATAAGTTTAATCCATATGTTTTAAATAAATGATACATTCGCATCCCTTGTTGTTCTTGAAAAGATAATTCCTTGGATAAAAATTTGTTGAAATATTCTTCGGATAATTCATGCCAGACTTTTGTGGCCTCTAATTCATTACCTGAAAAAATAGTACTATATACTTGAAAGAAATCTATAATACCATTTCTTTCAGCGGCCTCATAATCAAGTAAAGTTCCATCGACATCAAAGAAAATCATATGACAATCTCCTCGTTAATAACTATTTAGCGCTGTCCGCAACTTCATGTCCTCTCACAAACAATAAAGTCATATAAGAAACAATAAATGAGAAGATGCTATACATGCCAACCCAAAAGAAAAACTTCGGAGTAAAGGCGATAACACCTATTATTAAAAAACTAGCAAACGTTACAATCGGCATGACGTAATACGTTTTCGTTTTGCGTGTTCCAATAACAGATACGATAAAGATAAATAATGGACAAATTAATAAGACGAAAATCAATTCATTCATAGGTATGTCCCCTTTTCTAATTGCAGTAATCTGTTTCTCGTAAACGTTTTGAAATAATTACTCTCCTAATATAATTTCGCTAAGTAATAACGAATCCCTCTTGAAAACTGATAATTCATGATGAATTTTACAAGCAAAAAACGTAAGCAAGAGAACACATGCTTACGTTATAGGATAAACATCGCAACAATTGTGGTGACAATTAAGCCGATAACAACCGGTAAAAAGTTTCGGCGTGCAAGTTCAAATGGATCGACCTTACAAATAGCAGCGGCAGGAATAAGTGCCCAAGGAATTAACGTCCCGCCCCCGGTCCATATAGCTGAAATTTGCCCGAGTGCTGTTAATGTAGCTGTTCCATGTCCAAGTGCTGTTCCGAAAAGATTGGCAATTGAACCAGCAAGTGATATACCAGAAAAGCCAGATCCATCTAAGCCGGTAATGGCACCAACGATAGTTAATGTCCCTGCCGATACATATTGATTTAAAGGAACAGTTTGAGACAAAGCGATTCCTAAGTCGTTAATGATTCCGTGTGAACCTTTCGGTAAATAGTCTCCGATAATTTTCACAAAACCGCTATCTCCTAAATAAAAGAGTGCAGCGATTGGGATAACTGGACCAAAGATTTTAAAGCCAAATTGGAGCCCTTCTATAAAATAATCGGTCGTTTTATTTAGTCCATTTCCTTTGTAAGCGATGAGAGAAATGATGATAATCATAATAACAGTGGTCCCACCGATAAGTGCAGTTGCATCGCTTCCTTGTAGTTTAAATTGAATCATGCAAAGGATATCGATGGCATATACGATCGGAATACAAATAGCGAGCCATTTTTTTGTCCGAGGAGATAATGAAGTGAGCGTTTTAGAAGACGCAGTTGATGGAATAGATTCTTGTATAGAAGATAATCCTGTATGAAATTCTTTTCGTAAGAAGAAAAATGCGACGGAAGTTGTCACTATGCCCATAACAATTACGAGAGGAACACTGGCAGAAACAACGCTAGAAACAGGAAGACCAGCAGCGTCCGCTGTTAATTTTGGTGCACCTTGAATAACGAAGTCACCAGATAAGGCGATGCCGTGTCCGAATAAGTTCATAGCGATGGCAACTCCAATTGGCGGAAGGCCAACGCGTACAGCAACCGGTAATAAAATAGCTCCCATTAAGGCGACAGCGGGAGAAGGCCAAAAGAAGAAAGAAATTGTCATCATCAAAAGGCCAATAATCCAGTAGGCGAGGGTAGGGGTACGGATCATCTTTGTAAATGGTGAAATCATTGTATCATTTATACCGGTATGAACGAGTAAATTGCTCATGGATACGATAATGGAAATGATTAATATAGTTGGTAATAGCTCAGTAATGGCGTAAATAAAACTTTGAAAAATGCTGCTAACGGCAAGAGGGATAGAACTTGTAGCAGTTAATGCTAATAAAAAGATAAAAACGATACAAATAATCGTCGTATCCTTTCGGAAAATAAAAAAGGTAATAATGGTGAGTAAACAAATAACATAAAGAGCGTGTAATAGCGTTAATTCAACTCCCATAACATTCACATCCTTTAGGCATTCGTGTAGTTTATTGTATGAAAGCGGTGAAAGTATGTGAGTATAGGAAAAAGAAAAAGTGAAATTTCATGTACTGTAATGGTAAGAATAATAAATGGATGTTACAATACAATTAATCCTAAAAATGGAATTAAAGGAGGACTTATGCACAAAAAAATTGGATTTGTGGGATTCGTTATATCTTGTAGTCTATTAATCATTTTAAACTTGTTTACAAACAATGAATGGATCAGTATTATACCTGTTTTCGGATTTGTTTTTGTACTGTTATATAACTGGGATGATATGAAACAATATAGTAAGAAAAATATTGGAATTATGATAGGTAGTATTGTTGTTTGCTCATTTTTCGTAGGGGTTATTTTAATAGAAGGGCAGAAACAAATGGAGAAAATGTCTATTTTTCAAGAGTGGATGTCTTCTGCGAAGGGGCTTTATATTGTCATTGTAGTTGTTGTTTTTCTAAGAATTGTTATAAGGATAACAAGTTACATATTAAAGGGAAAGTAGAATGGTGGAGTATGAATGAGAGAGAAAATTGGGTATTATGGTGTGCTCGTTTGTTTGCTATTATCAGTTATTTCAGGACAATTTCTTAACAGTGCATGGGTGCCAGTTATATTATGTATAGGGGTGTTGGTTTTTGCTCCTATGTATCGCTGGGACGAGTGGAAAGCATACAGCCGAAAAAAGAAAATTGTTTTCAGCATCGAGTTTGTTATTATAATTAGCACGATTCCATTTTTGTTACTGAAGGGAAATGAGATAATAGATGGGATTGTAATGTTTCAAGGCTGGTTGTTTATTGCAAAATTACTATATTTAATGTGTGTTTTAATAGTGGTAGCGCTAGTCGCTAAAAAAGTAAATGAAAAGCTATTTGCTAATGAATAAAAAAAGTGCCACCTTATTCGGTGGCACTTTCTCATTTTATTGAATGAGCTTTTTGCATCTTCTTAATTAAACGAATTTGTCCGCGATGATTGATTTCATCTTCAAATACGTGAAACCACTTAAAATAGTTATTTGCTTGTTTGTCATACCAAAAGTCTGTCGTTTTAAACAGCCATTCATCAGGTAACCATTGGAATGTTTCAATTGTTTTGGAACGTACTTCTTGTAATGTATCAATATAAAATTCTATAGAGTTTCCTTTTATTTTCTCACGTCCAAGAGCTTCTAACTCGAGGCCAGGTAACCATCTTTCTAGTTCGGACTCCGTTGGTTCGCGGTCTTCAAAAGTATGAATCTGGTAGTGAAATTCAACAGCAGCCATGTGATATAATAGCATGCCGATTGAATTTGCTTCCTCATTATATAAATAATCAAGTTCTTCCATTGTTAAATCTTCCACCGCTTGCATTGTTGTATAGCGAGCATAATTCATCATGGAAACTATTTTGGAAAATTCAGGATGTAAACCATCGATTTTATCTATTACAAAGTTCAATTACAATTCCCCCTCTTTAAACAAATACTCCAGAGAAGGCATTCTATGTGCAGAGAAAAAATCCTGTTAAAAATTTCGAAATATTAACAAGGGATTACAATTAGTTCTCTATTTGATTTTGTAATAACTTCATATCCATCTTTTTTAATGACGATATCATCTTCAATTCTACAACCGCCCCAGTTTGGTATGTAAATACCTGGTTCAACTGTAACGACCATACCTTCTTCTAAAATAATCTTACTTTCTTGGGATAGGCGAAGTGGTTCGTGAATTTCTAATCCAAGACCATGACCAGTAGAATGTCCAAAATATTGACCGTATCCATGCTCAGTAATGTAGTTTCTCGTTATATCATCGATACGTTTTGCAGTTTCTCCAGGTTTAATCGCTTCGGTCCCGCGTTTTAATGCTTCTCGTACAATATTGTATATCTTTTTAAATTCTTCTGATGGTTCCCCGATTGCTACAGTACGTGTTATATCGGAACAGTATCCGTCATAAAGTGCACCGAAATCTAATGTAACGATGTCGCCTCGTTCAATTATTTTATTTGATGCAACTCCATGTGGAAGAGAAGAGCGAACGCCAGAAGCTACAATAATTTGAAATGATGAAGAGGCAGCACCTTTTTTTCGCATGAAAAATTCTAACTCATCTCGTACATCATGTTCACTTATTCCCGGTTTTAGAAACGTAAGAATGTGGTGAAATGCTTCGTCCGCGATATTGGCTGCAATTTTCATTGTTTCTATTTCAGACGTGTCTTTAATGATACGAATATTTTCGATAATTTCGCATACTTGAATCATTTCCGCCTGTACGTATTTTTGCAAGTTGTTATATTGTTGCAATGTCATGTTGTTTTCTTCAATTCCAAGTTTTTGAATGTTTAATTTCGATACTTGATTTGCAACTTCTTCCTCTAAAATTCCTTTATGCATAATAATTTCAGCATCTTGTATTTGTGACTTTGCTTGATTTATATAGCGGAAATCTGTTATAAAAACAGCTTGATCGGCAGAGAGTAAGACGACGCCAGCACTACCTGTAAAGCCTGTTGCATATTGGCGGTTTTCTTTTTTTGTAATAAGTAACCCGTCAATTCCGTACTTATGTAGTTGTTTTTGGATATTAGTTATTCTTATATTCATTTTAATGCCTCCTTTTTATATTTAATAAAGCAAAAATTGTGCCAATATACTTATTGACAATAAAAGAGAAGAGGGAGTTTTGTGTCAAAAAAACTAGACAAATATAAAATGAGGATGTAAAAAATTTATACAGTAATGTAAACTTGCACATTATAATCTTTGAATTCTAATATTATATTTTTTGTATAAATAAATGGCGATAATTGGTATAATAAGAGGTCGTTATGTTTTCTTGTAGATAAAGGTGCGTAACGAATAAATAGGAATAAGGAATGTGAGTATATGAAGAAATTAAGTAAAGTCATGTCATTTTGCTTCGCTGCTAGTATGCTAGTTGTAACAGCGTGTGAAAAAAGTGAAATCAAAGTTCAAGCAAATGAAACGATTGAACAGCTTGATGAAGCGCCAGAAGTGACAGAAAAAGAAGCGAAAAAGATTGTAAGAAAGAGTGTAGATGCAATAGCAAATGCATTTAGTGAGATGGAAAAAGAAAATGGATGGAGTCGAAATAATCCTGGAGATTTGGCGACAGCGAAAAAAGGAGTTAAGGGATTAGTTACAGAAAAATTTGTAGAGAACCAGCTTCCTAATTCGCTTGAAACATTTAATAGATCTAGAGAGACAGATATGTTGCCATTCCCTATTAATATTGAACCAGAAATGAGATTAACGTATACACAGAAAGATAAAAATTTAACGATTGAAACGATTATACCTTCAAATGATATGGGAAATGAAGCAGAGATATGGGAATTTATTTTCGTTTATAAAGATGGAAAATGGTTAATGGATAAATGGTCATCGCATACACCGAGAGATTTAAAACTTACGAAGGAAGAAGCTAGTGAGTTTCTGAAAATTCGAGGCTTTAAGAATGTCGATTTTGTTAAAGAAGAAAACAGTGGTGACAAAAAATATATTTTTAAAGAAAATACTAGATCAATAGCTGTGGATGCAAAAACATCGGTTATTATATATAATTTAGATGAGCAAAAGCAGGAAAAAGAAGCGAAAGAAAATAGTAGTCAAGAACACGAAAACATTAAGGAAAATAACATGAGTATGCATGCTACTTCTAAAGAAGAGAAGCAGACTAAAAAAGAAACTTCGTCAGCAGTAGGTAAAAGTAAGGTTTTAAATGAGTTAGCGGCTCTAGAAAACCAAGAAAAACATACAAATGTCATGTCAACAAATGACATAGTAAATGAAATAGAAGGAAATTATGAACTGTGGGATAATAAACTAAATGAAATTTACAGTACATTAAAAAATACGATGTCCCCTGATGCATTTCAGTCATTAAAAACGAAACAAATTGCGTGGGTTAAAGAAAAGGAAAGTAAGGTTAAAGCAATTGGTACTGATACAAATAACGGGACGATGAGACGTATAGATGCTTCAGAAGAGAAATACAAGATGACAAAAGAAAGATGTTATGAATTAGTGAATGGGTATATGAACTAGTTTGAACGAATATAAAAATGCGTTGCTTATGAGCAACGCATTTTTATATTTAAGCTTTTAATTTCATTACAGTATCAGCATCTGGTGTTACATAAACAGTTTGCTGATTGTCGTACGTAACAAAACCAAGTCTTGCACCACTCGGCTTTTTCACATGGCGTATTTTGGTGAAATCAACAGGTACAGAACTAGACTCTTTTGCTTTACTGTAATAAGCAGCAATTTTAGCAGCTTCTAGTAAAGTTTCTTCAGCAGGTTCTAAAGAACGAATGACAACGTGAGAACCAGGTATGTCTTTCGTATGTAACCAAATCTCATCACGACGGGCAAATTTCGTTGTTAAATAATCATTTTGTTTATTATTTTTACCGACGAAAATCTCTGTGCCATCACTTGCTACATATTTATCTAATACTGGTTTAGTAGGCTTTTTCTTTCCGTTTTTCGTTTTACGATTGCGCATATAACCTTCTTCAGCTAATTCCTCACGAATTTCTTCAATATCTTTTGAAGAAGCAGCTTCCATTTGTTGAAGTAAGCTATCAAAATAAAGAATTTCTTCCTTTGTTTTTTCGATTTGTTCTTCTACAACAACAACTGAATTTTTCGCTTTTTGGTACTTTTGGAAATAACGTTGTGCATTTTCAGATGGTGTTTTTAAAGGATCTAATGCGATTTTTACAGTTCCACCATTTTCATCATAATAGTTAACGACTTCAATATCTTTATCGCCTTTTTTCAAAGCGTACATATTGGCTGTAAGTAGTTCTCCAAATAGTTGATATTTATCTGCTTTTCCAGCATCTTGTAATGTTTTTTCTAGTTTAATGAGTTTTTTCTCATTTTTATTTTTTTCGTTTTGCATAAAGCGCTCTAAATCATGAGCTTGTTGTTTTACACGGTCACGCTCTGCTTTTCCGAAAAAGAAACGGTCTAGCAATTCACTAACAGATGAGAATGTCTTGTCTTCTCCTGCTAAGTGCGCAAGAGGGAAAAGATAAAAGAATTCTTTCCCGTTTGAAGTAGTCATTGTTGGTGAATATGTATGAGTTAATAATGGTTTTTGTATGGAGAAAAATGCGTCAGCTAATGCTTTTTCATTTACCATACCTGCTTTTTTCACTACTTCTTTTGCGAATAATGGTGATATTCCGGTAAAGGTTCCGACTAGCTGTTTATCCATGTTTCCAGATAGAAAGTCTAGCGGTCTAATAAATTCATCATTTGTTTCGATCTGAAGTGGGTTAATTTTATGTTGTGCTGGTGGTGCAATATATTCAGCCCCAGCGTATACAGTTCGATGTCGGTTTACTGCTAAGGAAACGTGTTTTAAACTATCTAAAATATTGTTTGTTTTTGTGTCTACTAAAATGATGTTACTATGTCGTCCCATAATTTCAATTACTAATGTTTTTAGCGATTCATCACCAATTTCATTTCTGCTACGAACAGTGATTTGAATAATACGCTCTAAATCAATTTGTTCAATTTTTTCAATAAATCCACCTTCTAAATGCTTACGAAGAAGCATACAGAACATTGGTGGAAGTGCAGGTGAATCATAATTTTGATTTGTTAAGTGTAAACGTGCATATGTCGGATGAGCGGAAAGAATCAGTTTTTGATTTTTTCCGTTTGCTCGAATATGTAATAAAATCTCGTATTTTGAAGGTTGATATATTTTTGAAATTCTTCCCGTGTAAAGAGAATTTGCAATTTCATGTGTAATCGCTCTTGTAAATAATCCATCGAATGCCATAAATGAACACTCCTTTCTAACTAAAAGTTAATTATAGCATTTTTTTGGACGAGGCTGAATAAGCTTTCAATAGAGTATGTCTGGAATCAGGAGGTCGATAGCAGGATGAACTGGTATGGAATGCGTGCACATGAAGTGGAAGAAAGAACGAATACGAATGTGAAGGTTGGACTTACAGAAAAAGAAGCAGAAGGGCGAATAAAAAAATTTGGTACAAATGAACTAGATGAAGCGAAAAGGCCTTCTGCACTAATGGTATTTTTGGCGCAATTTAAAGATTTTATGGTGCTTGTTTTGTTTGGTGCAACAATCGTTTCGGCCTTTTTAGGGGAATACATTGATTCTATTGCGATTGTGGCAATTGTTATTATCAATGGTATTCTCGGCTTTTTTCAAGAAAGAAAGGCTGAAAAGTCATTGGAAGCTTTAAAAGAGCTAGCCGCCCCGCAAGTAACTGTACTGCGAAATGGAAAGTGGGTAAAGGCACCGTCTAAAGCACTCGTTTTAGGTGATATTATTAAATTTTCTAGTGGCGATCGTGTTGGAGCTGATGTACGTCTTGTTGAGGCGTCAAGTTTATATATTGAAGAATCGGCTTTGACAGGAGAGTCAGTACCCGTGCAGAAGAAAGTAGAAGCATTGCAAGGGCAAGATGTTTCAATTGGTGATCAAAAAAATATGGCTTTTATGGGTACGATGATTACACGAGGGTCTGGAACAGGAGTCGTTGTAGCAACGGGTATGAATACAGCGATGGGACAAATTGCAAATATGTTACAAAATGCAGAGCAGATGGAAACACCACTGCAAAGAAGATTAGAGCAACTGGGAAAAATATTAATTATTGTGGCTCTTGTTTTGACAGCGCTTGTCGTGTTAGCTGGTGTGTATCAAGGGAATGAAGTGTATCATATGTTTTTAGCGGGTGTGTCGCTAGCTGTTGCTGCTATTCCAGAAGGATTGCCAGCAATTGTTACAGTAGCCTTATCGCTTGGTGTACAGCGTATGATAAAAAAGAGAGCAATTGTAAGAAAGTTACCAGCAGTAGAAACGTTAGGTTGCGCTTCTGTTATATGCTCTGATAAAACAGGAACGATGACGCAAAACAAAATGATGGTAACACATATGTGGTCAGGTGGAGAGTTGTGGAAAGTGACAGGCCAAGGATATGAACCTAATGGCTCGTTTATGAAAGGTGAAAAAGAAATTAATCCAGCTAAGACGAAATCACTTTATCAACTACTTACATTTGGTTCGTTATGCAATAACGCAAATATTATTCAAAAGAAAAAGGCGTATGTATTAGATGGAGATCCAACTGAGGGAGCGCTTGTAGCTGCAGCAATGAAAGCGGGGATAACGCGTGAGGCGCTGAAAGGAAAATTTGAAATTATCCGTGAATTTCCGTTTGATTCAACTCGAAAAATGATGAGTGTTATTGTACGAGATCGAGAGGGTAAAAAGTTTGTCGTTACGAAGGGAGCACCAGATGTCCTTCTGCAAATGAGTCAAACGATTTTATGGGGGGATAAGCAGCAACCATTAAGTGAGTTGTATAGAAAAGAAGTACAGGCGGCTATTCATAGCTTAGGTAGTCAAGCACTTCGAACAATTGCAGTTGCTTTTAAGCCTTTAAAAGTAACAGACTCAATTGAACATGAAAGAGACGTTGAAAAAGATTTTATGTTAGTTGGAATACAAGGAATGATTGATCCGCCAAGGCCAGAAGTAGAGCAGGCAGTAAAAGAGTGCAGAGAAGCTGGTATTCGAACAGTGATGATTACAGGTGATCATAAAGTGACTGCAATGGCGATTGCAGAACAATTAAGCATTTTACCACCAGGTGGACGCGTTGTTGAAGGGGTAGAACTCGCAACTATGGATGTAGAAGAATTAGAAAATGTTGTAGAAGATACGTATGTATTTGCTCGTGTATCACCAGAACATAAATTAAAAATTGTTAAGGCGTTGCAAAATAAAGGACATATAGTAGCGATGACAGGTGATGGAGTAAACGATGCTCCAGCTATAAAAACAGCGGATATTGGGATAGCGATGGGAATTACAGGGACAGACGTTGCGAAAGAAGCTTCTTCTCTTGTATTACTGGACGATAATTTCGCCACGATAAAATCAGCAATTAAAGAAGGTAGAAATATATACGAGAACATACGTAAGTTTATTCGTTATTTATTAGCATCGAACGTTGGAGAAATTTTGGTCATGCTATTTGCAATGTTGCTTGCATTACCGCTGCCAATGGTTCCAATTCAAATTTTATGGGTGAATTTAGTTACTGACGGTTTACCGGCGATGGCATTAGGTTTGGATAAGGCCGAGGGAGACGTGATGAAGAGGACGCCGCGTCATCCGAAAGAAGGGGTATTTGCTAGAGGGCTTGCCTGGAAAATTATAAGCCGTGGCTTTCTAATTGGGGCAGTGACGTTAGTAGCGTTTATTATTGCATATAATCAACATCCAAATGAACTGAAATATGCACAAACTGTAGCGTTTGCAACGTTGGTACTTGCTCAGCTGATTCATGTATTTGATTGCCGAAGTGAGCATTCTGTTTTCCACCGCAATCCGTTTGGAAATGTGTATTTAGTAGGAGCGGTTATCATTTCATTACTACTCATGCTCGTCGTTATATATTATCCACCGTTACAGCCGATTTTTAGCACGATGCCAATACAAGCGAGAGATTGGTTGTTAATTGGAGGTTTATCATCAATTCCGACCTTCTTATTAGTAGGCTCTTTATTAACAGGGAAAAAGGGGAAGAAGGAAAAGCCAATATTATATAAGAAGGGATTAAACTTGAAATAGTCAATGATATGAAAATGTGATATAATTTACAGAAGGTAGTAGAGCCTTGTCTCTATTACCTTTTTCATTGAGTTATTTCATGGCTTGGATGTGATAAAAAATGATTTGTAGTATGACAGGATTTGGAAGGTCGAAAGTAGAGAGTGATACTTTTCAAATTACAGTAGAAATGAAATCGGTGAACCACCGTTTTCTAGAGATGAGTATTCGACTACCGAAGCAAATGATGGTATTTGAAGACAAAATTCGTAAAATAATTGCACAGCAAGTTCGCCGTGGACGTATTGAAGTGTCTATTAGTATAGCGGGTGAAGGGCTTGTTGAAAGAAAATTAAGTGTGAATTGGTCGCTTCTTGAGCAGTACCAATCAATTATGGAAGATATAAAAGGAAAATTTCAATTACAAGATTCTATTACACTCGAGCAATTAATGGCAATGCCAGAAGTAACAGCGATTGAAGAGGTAGAAAACGTAAATGAACAATTTGAGAACAGTTTATATGAGGCTGTTCGCCAAGCTGCTTATATGTTAAAAACGATGAGAGATGGCGAAGGAGAACGATTACATAAAGATATAGCGTATCGCTTACAAGAGATTCACAATTGTGTAAATGCTATTATTCCGCATGCACCAATTGTTACACGAAAATATCGTGAACGATTAGAAAATCGCTTAAAGGAATTACATAATCAAGATCTAGATGAACAAAGATTGCTAACAGAAGTTGCAATCTTTGCTGAGCGTTGTGATATTCACGAAGAGTTAGTTCGTTTGCAAAGTCATTTAGAACAATTCCGTGAAACACTGCAGATTGAAGAGCCTGTTGGAAGGAAAATGGATTTCATCGTGCAAGAGATGCATAGAGAAATTAATACGATTGGTTCTAAGGCAAATGACTTAACAATTTCAAAATATGTTGTAGAAATGAAAAATAACCTTGAAAAAATTCGTGAACAAGTACAAAATATTGAGTAGCTTTCAAAAAATATATAAAGTTATACGTGGTGGAGAAATCGGATAGACTTACTAGGAGGCGCAAACTATGGCCATGCGGTTTTTAAATATTGGATACGGAAATATTGTATCTGCTCATCGAATTATTGCTATTGTAAGTCCGGAGTCAGCTCCTATTAAACGAACAGTACAGGAAGCACGCGAACATAATGCTTTGCTTGATGCTACGTATGGGAGAAAAACAAGGGCGGTTATTGTTATGGATGATGGGCATGTTGTATTAAGTCCAATTCAGCCAGAGACGATTGCACATCGTTTGAATAATAAAGAAGATTTAAGTGAGGAAGGGTAGGTTTTACATATTTATGAGAAGTAGAAGAGGATTGCTCATCGTTCTTTCAGGACCTTCTGGGGTTGGTAAGGGAACGGTTCGAAAAGAGCTGTTTAGTCATGAGGATACACGTTTTCAGTACTCCATTTCAGTAACGACACGTAAGCCACGTGAAGGTGAAGTGGATGGTGTGGATTATTTCTTTAAAGAGAGAGAAGAATTTGAGGAAATGATTCGTAATGAAAAATTACTTGAGTGGGCTGAGTTCGTAGGTAATTATTACGGAACACCAATTGACTATGTTGAAAAAACATTACAAGAAGGAAAAGATGTATTCTTAGAAATTGAAGTGCAAGGAGCAATTCAAGTTAAGAAAGCTTTCCCAGAAGGTGTATTTATTTTCTTAGCACCTCCAAGTTTATCTGAACTAAAGAACCGAATTGTCGGTCGTGGTACAGAAACTGAAGATGTTATTGAAAATCGTTTAACGGTAGCGAAAGAAGAAATTGATATGATGGACGCTTACGACTACGTTGTAGAAAACGACCAAGTTGAACTAGCTTGTGAAAGAATTAAAGCAATTGTGGTTGGCGAACATTGCCGCCGCGAAAGAGTAGCAAAATATTATAAAGAAATGACGGAGGGTCTATAATTATGTTAAATCCATCAATTGATTCATTATTAACAAAAATCGATTCTAAATATACACTTGTAACAGTGGCTGCAAAACGTGCGCGCGAAATGCAACTTGCTAATAACTGTGTTGTAGAAAAACCAGTTTCTCATAAATGTGTAGGTAAAGCATTAGAAGAAATCGATATTGAAGCGTTAAGCTACGTACCAAGTGAAGATAAAGTAACTGAATAAGACTTTGTCTTCGACAATTTAAAACATAGACTTTATAATTTTCTATGTAACGGTAACAACCTATTTACAAGTAGGTTGTTATTTTTTTACGGTAGGGAAGAAATATTGATACTGATGAGCTGATAATCTTGTTTCAGTATTATAAGTTTGAAAAAGAAAGAGGACGAGCCATATGCTAAAAGGGAAAAAGATACTTTTATGTGTAACAGGAGGCATTGCGGTCTTTAAAGCTGCTGCGTTAACGAGTAAATTGACACAATCTGGTGCTATTGTAAAAGTAATGATGAGTGAGTCGGCAATGAAATTTGTTACACCTCTTACATTCCAAGCGCTTTCTCGCCATGATGTATATACGGATACATTTGATGAGAAAGACTCAGCTGTTATTGCTCATATCGATTTAGCAGATTGGGCAGATGTTGTACTTGTTGCACCTGCTACAGCCAATTGTATTGGAAAGTTAGCTAACGGTATTGCAGATGATATGATTACAACTACTTTGTTAGCTACTACAGCCCCAGTGTGGATTGCACCTGCTATGAATGTGCATATGTATGAAAATAAAATTGTTCAAAAAAATATGATGACGTTAAAAACGTTAGGATATACATTTATTGAGCCTGGAGAAGGTTTTTTAGCGTGTGGTTATGTAGCGAAAGGAAGATTAGAAGAACCTGAAGCGATTATCTCACGGTTAGAAGAGGCTTTTTCAGAACAAAAACCATTACATGGAAAAAGAATATTAATAACTGCTGGTCCAACGCGTGAAAAGATTGATCCAGTTCGTTTTATGACCAATTTTTCTTCTGGAAAAATGGGATATGCGATTGCGGAAGTGGCAGCGAACTTAGGTGCTGACGTCATACTCGTTTCGGGACCGACAGCATTACATCCACCATTACATGTAACTACGGTGCAAGTGGAATCTGCGCAAGATATGTTAGAGGCGGTTATTCAACATTATGAAGACGTAGATGTTGTTATTAAAACAGCAGCAGTTGCAGATTATCGCCCGAAATACGTTCATGATAATAAAATGAAAAAGAAAAATGGCGATGCTGTAATTGAACTTGAGAGAACAGTAGATATTTTAAAAACGTTAGGTGAGATGAAGGACAAACAGTTACTTATCGGTTTTGCGGCTGAAACGACAAACGTAGAGGAATATGCAACGAAAAAATTACGTGAGAAAAATGCGAATATGATTGTTGCAAACGACGTAAAGGCGCAAGGAGCTGGATTTGGTACAGATACGAACATTGTAACAATGTATAGAAAAGATGGAGAAGTTATAGAGTTGCCACTTTTAACGAAGAAAGAGGTTGCTCGTGAAATATTAAAGCAAATTGAAATGATGTTAGAAGATGATCGTCTATGAAATTTGCAAGTGTAATTGTTGATGTACCTGCACGTCAGACAGATCGACCATTTGATTATATTATCCCTAAAAAATGGGAAGATATTGTCCAGACAGGCATGCGTGTAGTAGTTCCGTTTGGCCCAAGGAAATTGCAAGGTTTTATTATTGGGATTAAAGATTCTGTTGAAGTAGAAAGTAAGAAGTTAAAGACAATCCATGAAATTTTAGATGTAACACCCGTTTTAAATGAAGAGTTGTTAAAGCTGGGGTATTGGCTTACAAGTGAAACGTTATGTTATATGATTTCAGCTTTTCAAGTTATGCTTCCAACGGCGATAAAAGCAACATATAAAAAACGTCTACAGCTTTGTAAACAAGAAGAAGTAGCACCTGAACTACTGTTTTTATTTCAGGACAAAGAAGCGATAGATTGGGAAGCGATTGAGACGCAGCCACATCTATACCGCACGATTCAACAAGAAATTAAACATGGCACGATTGAAGTTGTTTATCAAGTAAAAGATAAAGTACAAAAGAAGAAACAAAGAGTCGTTCAACCGGAGTTGCCAGAAGATAAATTAGAATTAGCAGCATTTGAACTGAAAAGTAAAAAACAACAAGATGTCCTCTATTATTTTGTGGAAAATTATAAAAGTGTACCGCTAAAAGTAATAACAGAAGAGTTACAAATAACAGATGCTCCAATTAAAGCACTTGTTAAAAAGGGACTACTCTCAGAAAAGTATGTGGAAGTGTACCGAAATCCGTATGACGATGACGATTTTGAACAAACGAAACCATTTCCACTTACTGAGGAACAAAAGCAAGTTATTACACCGATTTTATCATCAATTACAAATGAAACTTACAATCCATTTTTACTATATGGTGTTACAGGAAGCGGAAAAACAGAAGTATATTTACAATCTATAGCAGCGGTGCTCGAGAAAGGAAAAGAAGCTATTGTACTTGTTCCTGAAATTGCACTAACGCCTCAGATGGTAGATCGTTTTAAGGGTAGATTTGGCTCACAAGTTGCAGTTCTTCATAGTGCGCTGTCTGTTGGAGAAAAATATGATGAATGGCGTAAGATTTTAAGAAAAGAAGTGAAAGTCGTAGTTGGTGCACGTTCAGCTGTATTTGCTCCTTTTGAAAATTTAGGGATTATTATTATTGATGAGGAACATGAATCGAGCTATAAGCAAGAAGATAATCCGAGGTATCATGCAAGGGATGTAGCTGTGTGGAGAGGACAATATCATAAATGCCCTATCGTTCTTGGTAGTGCAACACCGACGCTTGAATCGTTTGCAAGAGCGAAAAAAGGTGTGTATGAATTACTGACGATGGAAAAACGTATGAACGAACAAGCTTTACCGACAGTAGAGATTGTTGATATGCGTGAAGAACTTCGTGAAGGGAATCGCTCCATGTTTTCAAAGGCGCTGCATGAAAAAATAGCAGATCGGTTAGAAAAGAAAGAACAAATGGTGCTCTTTTTAAATAGAAGAGGTCATTCTACATTTGTTATGTGCCGTGATTGCGGGTATGTTGTACAATGTCCACATTGTGATATCTCGCTGACATATCATAAAATGAACCATCGTTTAAAATGCCATTATTGCAGTTACGAAGAAAATATGCCGACTGCGTGTCCTGCTTGTCAAAGTACATACATTCGTTTCTTTGGTACAGGTACGCAAAAGGTAGAAGAAGAAATTACAAAACTATTTCCAGAGGCACGAGTCATTCGAATGGATGTAGATACGACGAGTCGTAAAGGGATGCATGAGAAATTATTAAAGGCGTTCGGGGAAGAAAAAGCAGATATATTACTTGGAACACAAATGATTGCAAAAGGGTTAGATTTTCCGAAAGTAACGCTTGTTGGTGTTTTAACTGCTGATACGATGCTTCATTTACCTGATTTTCGGGCGAGTGAAAAGACTTATCAGTTATTGACGCAAGTAAGTGGACGAGCAGGCCGACATGAATTGCCAGGGGAAGTTATCATTCAAACGTATACGCCAGAACATTATAGTATAGAGTTAGCAAAGAACCAACAATATGATGTGTTTTTTGATCAAGAAATGCAAATGAGGCGAACGAGACAATACCCACCTTATTACTATGTTGTACTTGTGACGGTATCTCATCCAGAATTATTAAAGGCAGTACAAGTGACGGAAAAAATTGTCGGTCATTTACGGACTCACTGTTCGCAGCAAACGATGGTGTTAGGACCGGTTGCTTCAGCAATTCCAAGGATAAAAGATAGATATCGTTATCAATGCATGATAAAATACAAACGGGAACCAAACTTAAAGAACGTGCTCAAAATGGTAAATGAACATTATCAAGCAGAAATGCAAAAAGAGCTACAAATCTCAATTGATTTTAATCCAACAATGTTAATGTAGCGGAGGGAAATATGGCAGTTTTAGAAATAGTAAAGCATCCAAATGAAGTGTTAGAAACACCGTGTGAAAGAGTAATTAACTTTGATAAAAAGTTAGTGAAATTGTTGAAAGATATGCATGAAACAATGCTAATTGCGGACGGAGTCGGTTTAGCTGCGCCTCAAGTAGGGGTAAGCTTGCAAGTGGCGGTAGTTGATATCGGTGATGATACTGGGAAAATTGAGTTAATCAATCCATCGATACTAGAAAAACGTGGTGAACAAGTAGGTCCCGAAGGCTGTTTAAGCTTCCCGGGACTTTATGGTGAAGTGGAACGTGCGGATTATATTAAAGTACGTGCGCAAAATCGCAGAGGTAAAGTATTTTTATTAGAAGCAGAAGGGTTTTTAGCGCGTGCAATTCAACATGAAATCGATCATTTACACGGTGTGTTATTTACATCGAAAGTGACAAGGTATTATGAGGAAAACGAATTAGAATAGGTATTAAAAGGAGCGGTTTTTAAATGATAAAAGTAGTCTTTATGGGAACACCGGACTTTTCAGTGCCGGTGCTTCGTCGTCTTATTGAAGATGGCTATGATGTAATAGGTGTTGTGACGCAACCAGATCGTCCGGTAGGTAGAAAAAAAGTATTAACACCTACACCTGTTAAAGTGGAAGCAGAAAAGCATGGTATTCCGGTGTTACAACCGTTAAGAATTCGTGAAAAAGACGAATATGAAAAAGTATTGGCATTAGAGCCGGATTTAATTGTAACAGCTGCGTTCGGTCAAATTGTACCAAATGAAATTTTAGAAGCACCGAAGTATGGATGTATTAATGTCCACGCTTCTTTACTTCCTGAACTTCGTGGTGGTGCACCAATCCATTATGCAATTATGGAAGGGAAAGAAAAAACAGGTATTACAATTATGTATATGGTAGAAAAATTGGATGCTGGTGATATCTTAACGCAAGTAGAAGTGGAAATTGAAGAGCGTGAAACGACAGGCTCGTTATTTGATAAGTTAAGTGAAGCAGGGGCACATCTTCTATCTAAAACAGTACCTTTACTAATTCAAGGTAAGTTAGAACCAATTAAACAAAACGAGGAAGAAGTAACGTTTGCATATAATATAAAACGTGAGCAAGAGAAAATTGATTGGACAAAAACAGGTGAAGAAGTATACAATCACATTCGCGGATTGAATCCATGGCCAGTTGCTTATACAACTTTAGCAGGACAAGTTGTTAAAGTATGGTGGGGAGAAAAAGTACCTGTAACGAAATCAGCTGAAGCAGGTACGATTGTTGCAATCGAAGAAGATGGTTTCGTTGTAGCAACTGGTAATGAAACTGGTGTTAAAGTTACAGAATTGCAACCTTCTGGTAAAAAGCGTATGAGTTGTTCGCAATTCTTACGTGGCACAAAACCTGAAATTGGAACGAAGTTAGGAGAAAATGCATGAGACAAAATGTTCGTGAATTAGCTCTTGATGGTTTAATTCAAGTAGAAAAAAGTGGTGCATACAGTAACTTACTTTTAAATAATCTAATTGAAAAAAGTACAATTGATAGAAAAGATATTGGTTTATTAACTGAAATTGTATATGGAACAATTCAACGTCGTGACACATTAGATTATTATTTACAGCCTTTTTTAAAAAAGAAGGTTGAAGCGTGGGTAAGAGTATTGCTTCGCTTATCTTTATATCAAATGATTTATTTAGACCGAGTGCCCGAAAGAGCGGCTATTCATGAAGCGGTTGAGATTGCAAAGCGTCGCGGGCATAAAGGAATTGCTGGTATGGTGAACGGTGTATTACGTTCGATTCAAAGAGAAGGTGTACCTTCTGTAGATGAAATCAAAGATCCAGTAGAACGCTTGGCAATTGCAACAAGTCATCCAGTTTGGCTTATCCAAGAATGGGCTTCAGAATATGGTTTAGAAACTGCTGAGAAAATGTGTGAAGTTAACATGTTACCGCCTGTACCAACAGCGCGTGTAAATGTTGATAAAATAACAGTAGAAGAAGCAATTACATTATTAGCTAGTGAAGGTATAGAAGCGAAGCGTGGCGATTTATCAGATGATGCAATTCAAATTGAAAAAGGAAATGTAGCGCACACAGATGCGTTTAAAAAAGGTTTTCTTTCTATTCAAGATGAAAGTTCTATGCTGGTAGCACGTGCCTTAGAACCAGATGAGGGAGATGTAGTTCTTGATAGTTGTGCTGCTCCAGGCGGAAAAACAACGCATATTGCAGAGCGATTAAAAGGAACTGGTCAAGTCATGTCCCTTGATTTACATGCACACAAAGTACGTTTAATTAAACAACAAGCAGAGCGACTTGGTCTAGGAAATGTCGAAACAAAGGCATTAGATGCTAGAAAAGTACAAGAACACTTTGCAAATGAAACGTTTGATAAAATATTAGTAGATGCCCCATGCTCTGGATTTGGTGTAATTAGACGTAAGCCTGATATTAAGTTAGGTAAAGATAAAGGCGATAGTGAAAGATTATCGACGATCCAACTTGCAATACTAGAAAAAATCGCACCGTTATTAAAACAAGGTGGTCGCCTTGTTTATAGTACGTGCACAATTGAAAAAATAGAAAATGAACAAGTAATAGAACGATTTTTACAAGAGCATCCTGAGTTTGAGTGGGATACTACGATAAAAGAGCGTATGCCAGAAAAGCTAAGTCCGTATATTGATGAAGGTCAAGTACAAATTTTACCGCATTATTTTGCAACAGATGGCTTTTATATTGCTTGTTTAAGGAAGAAGGTGTAGCATCGTGGAAACGACTGTGAGAAAACAAAAGAAAAATTTAGAAACGAAAAAACCATCAATTTACTCTTTACAACTTCATGAAATGCAAGATTGGTTAAAGGAGCAAGGAGAACCAAAGTTCCGTGCTGGACAAATTTTTGATTGGTTATATAAAAAACGTGTAAAAAATTATGAGGATATGTCAAACCTTTCTAAAGGATTGCGTGAAAAATTGTCGAATTCCTTTGATATTACTACTTTAAATACGTTAGTAAAACAAACGTCTTCGGATGGAACAATTAAATTCTTATTCCAATTATATGATGGATATTCTATTGAAACGGTATTAATGCGACATGAATATGGAAATTCCATTTGTGTAACAACACAAGTAGGTTGTCGTATTGGGTGTACGTTCTGTGCTTCAACGCTTGGCGGTTTAAAGCGAAACTTAGAAGCTGGAGAAATTGTAGCACAAGTAGTAGAAGTGCAACGTGCACTTGATGAATCAGAAGAACGTGTAAGTTCTCTTGTCGTTATGGGAATTGGAGAACCATTTGATAACTATGATAATTTAATGGGATTCTTACGCATCATTAACCATGAAAAAGGACTTCATATTGGTGCGAGACATATGACGGTTTCGACAAGTGGAATCATTCCGAAAATTTATAAGTTCGCTGAAGAAGACTTACAAATTAATTTTGCGATTTCACTGCATGCTCCAAACTCAGAATTACGTTCAAAATTAATGCCGATTAACCGTGCTTATAAGCTACCAGATTTGATGGAGGCTATTAAATACTATGTAAATAGAACAGGGCGTCGTATTACTTTTGAATATGGACTATTTGGAGGCGAAAATGACCAAGTTGAGCACGCTGAAGAGCTTGCTGCGCTCTTGAAAGGTGTAAAATGTCATGTGAACTTAATTCCGGTAAACTACGTACCTGAACGTGATTATGTACGTACGCCACGTGAACAAATTTTCTTATTTGAAAAAACGTTAAAAGATCGTGGAGTAAATGTAACGATTCGCCGTGAACAAGGTCATGATATTGATGCAGCCTGCGGTCAGTTGCGTGCGAAGGAGCGCAAAGAAGAGACGAGGTGACGAGATGAAAGCCGTGTTTCTATCAGATAAAGGAAAAGTTCGTCAACATAATGAAGATAGTGCAGGAGTTTTTCACAATTTAGATGGAAATATTTTAGCGGTAGTAGCAGATGGAATGGGAGGTCATCGAGCTGGTGATGTAGCTAGCTCGATGACCATTCAATTATTCCATGATTATTGGAAGCAAACGCATAATATGAACGAGCCAAAAAAAGTAGAAGAGTGGTTACATACTAGTGTGGGGATTATTAATGAGCGTATATATGAATACTCTAAGCAACATGTAGAATGTAACGGCATGGGAACAACACTTATAATAGCGATTTGTACATCAAATTTTGTGACGATAGGTCATATAGGAGATAGTCGTTGTTATATGGTATCAGAGGGGGAAATCTCGCTTGTAACGGAAGATCACTCACTTGTCAATGAACTTGTGAGACATGGTGAAATTTCAAAAGAAGACGCAGAATATCACCCGAAAAAGAATGTTTTGTTAAGGGCATTAGGAACAGAAGAGAAAGTCGGATTAGATGTGAAAACATTAGTGCTAGAGGAAGATGATCAGTTACTTCTTTGCTCTGATGGACTATCTAACAAAGTTTCTATTGCTGATATGCAACAAGTTTTACAGTTAAATGAACAGCTAGAAACTAAGGGACAACGTCTCATTCAATTGGCGAATGATCGTGGCGGGGAAGATAATATCACCCTTGTTCTGATTGATTATGCGGGTTCGACAAACGAAAGTAGGTGAAGTGCAACGTGCTGATTGGAAAACGCTTAAATGACCGTTATAAGCTACTGAAAATGATTGGTGGCGGTGGAATGGCCAATGTGTATTTAGCTCATGATGATATACTAGGCCGAGATGTAGCGGTGAAAATATTAAGACTCGACTATTCAAATAACGAAGAGTTTATTAAACGTTTCCATCGAGAAGCGCAGTCTGTTACAACGTTGTCGCATCCAAATATTGTGAATATGTATGATGTCGGAGAAGAAGATGGTATATATTATCTTGTAATGGAGTATGTACCAGGACAAACATTGAAGCAATACATAATTGAGCGAGGGATGTTACCGATAGGAGAAGCTCTTGATATTATGGAGCAGTTAACATCCGCCATGGCACACGCCCATCATTTTGAAATTGTGCACCGCGATATTAAACCGCACAATATTTTAATTCGAGCTGATGGAGTAATAAAAGTAACAGATTTTGGAATTGCGACAGCTACAAGTGCAACAACAATTACACATACAAATTCAGTACTCGGTTCGGTGCATTATTTATCACCAGAACAAGCACGCGGCGGGATAGCAAATAAACAATCAGATATTTATTCCCTAGGGATTGTTATGTTTGAGTTGTTAACAGGAAGACAACCGTTTTCTGGTGAATCTGCTGTTGCTATAGCTTTAAAACATTTACAAAGTGAAATTCCGTCTCCAAAAAGATGGAATGAAAGTATTCCGCAAAGTGTCGAAAATATTATATTAAAGGCAACTGCGAAAGATCCGTTTCATCGATATCAATCTGCCAATGCGATGAAACGAGATATTGAAACTGCGCTATATCCAGAGAGGATAAATGAGCAGCCATTTTACATACCGGAAGATATGGAAGCGACAAAAGCGATTCCGATTATTCAACAAGAACAATTATTCGAAAATGTTACTGATGAAACAATTGTTTTAAAAGGAAGTAAAGTGGATGAACAGACAAGAAAAGAAGAAACGGATTTAAATAAGAAGAAAAAACGAAGTAATAAATGGCTTAAAATTTTAATTACAACATTTTTACTTTTAGCGATCGGAATAACGTTAGCCCTTACTGTTATTCCAGGATTCTTTATTCCAAAAGATGTAAAAGTCCCTGATGTGTCTGGTATGAAATATACGACTGCAGTAAATACATTAGTTGAAAAGGGTTTTGAGGTTACGGAACCTAATATTGTATATACAGATGATGTAGAGGTCGGTGGTGTTCTAAAAACAGACCCTGCGGCCGGAAGAGTCGTGAAAGAGAACTCTAAAATTACTATCTATCAATCAGGTGGGAAAAAGAAAAATAAGATGAGTGATCTCACAGGAAAAGATTTTGAGAGCATAAGGTCTGAATTAGAAGAAAAATATAAACAAGTTACAATAAATTATATTGAAAATGATAGACCAAAAGGTGAAATCGTTGAGCAAATTCCGACGCCGGATCAAATGGTAGTAGAGGCGGAACAAGACTTGAAAATTTGGGTAAGTAAGGGTCCTTATCAAATTAGACCAGGTGACTTTTCAGGATGGACTGAAAATAGTGTCAATGGTTATTTGAATGAGAGGAAATTAACTCCAGATATAAAACGAGAGTATTCTGATACTGTTGATAAAGGACTTGTAATTTCGCAATCTCCAAAACCAGGAACGCCGTTAAAAGAAGGAGATAAAGTGACGATTGTCATCTCAGAAGGTCCTAAGCCGAAAGTAACGAAAACAGTGAAAGTAGATAATATTTCTATTCCGTATGAGTCTTCTATAATAGGTGAGAAAAAACCGCAAACGATAGAAATTTATAAAGAAGATATGCAACAAAAAATGGATAGACCAATTGAAACTAGAACAATTTCAGAGTCGGCAACTATTTCATTAGAATTTGTAATTCAAGAAGGTACAAAAGGACATTATAAAATTGTACGAGATGGTGTAACGATTATCGACAAAGAAGTACCATACCCAACTCAATAATAATGAATTCCATTTTATCTCCAAAGAGAATGGAATGTATTACTTCTGCCTGTTATGCTGTCTACATATAGTGGACTGTATAACAGGCAAAAATATATGATTCAAAAAGATATAAAAGTGATACTGTTATAAATAATATTTTAAATTTGATGGTAGATTAAATATATTAATGTGTATATATGACGGGTTTTGAAATCTTTATTTAAAGAATGATAATCCATTCAATATGAATTACAGCTTCACTTTATACAGAATAAAGGAGAATTATATGCCAGAAGGAAAAATTGTAAAAGCTCTAAGTGGATTTTATTATGTGCAGCATGAAGAAGGGATTACACAATGTCGCGGGCGTGGTGTGTTTAGAAAAAATAAAATTACACCACTGGTAGGAGACCAAGTTGTTTTTCAGGCTGATAATCCAAGTGAAGGATACGTGCTTGAAGTATTTGATCGAAAAAATGAACTTGTCAGGCCTCCTATTGCTAATGTTGATCAAGCAATTCTTGTTTTTTCAGCAGTAGAACCAGATTTTAATCCGGGACTGTTAGATCGATTTTTAGTGCTGATTGAATATCATAACATTAAGCCGATTATTTGCATTAGTAAGATGGATTTAGTGGATGAAAAAATGAGAGAGACTGTTGAATCTTATGCAAATGACTATCGTGAGATGGGATATGATGTATTATTTACTTCTATAAATACATCGGAAAGTATTGATATTTTAAAACCGTTCTTAGAAGGTTGTGTTTCCGTTGTTGCGGGGCAATCTGGTGTTGGAAAATCTTCTATGCTTAACGTCTTACGTCCAGAATTAGAACTGAAAACGAATGATATTTCCTCACATTTAGGACGCGGGAAACATACGACAAGACACGTAGAATTAATTGCGATTGGAAGCGGACTAGTTGCAGATACACCTGGTTTTAGTTCACTCGATTTCATAGATATAGAGGTAGAAGATCTTACATATTGTTTTCCGGAGTTGAAAGAAGCGAGCCAATACTGTAAATTTAGAGGGTGTACACATCTTTCTGAACCGAAATGTGCTGTGAAGGCTGCGGTTGAAGAGGGGAAGATTACAGAATATCGTTATAAGAATTACAAACAATTTGTAGAAGAAATTAGAGAGAGAAAGCCGAGGTATTAGTTATGATTAAAATTGCACCATCGATCTTATCAGCAGATTTTTCAAAATTAGGGGAAGAGATTAAAGATGTAGAAAAAGGCGGAGCGGATTACATTCACGTCGATGTAATGGATGGACATTTCGTACCAAATATTACGATTGGACCATTAATTGTAGAAGCAATTCGTCCGATCACATCGTTACCGTTAGATGTACATTTAATGATTGAAAATCCTGATAACTATATCCCGACTTTCGCAAAAGCGGGAGCGGATATTATTACTGTTCATGTAGAGGCGTGCCCTCATTTACATCGTACAATTCAGTTAATTAAATCTCATGGCATTAAAGCAGGAGTTGTATTAAATCCGCATACGCCAGTTTCAGTGATTGAGCATGTATTAGAAGATATTGATATGGTATTACTTATGACAGTAAACCCTGGATTTGGTGGGCAGAAATTTATCCATTCTGTATTACCGAAAATTAAACAAGTTGCAGAAATGGTTAAAGAGCGCAATCTAGAAGTAGAAATTGAAGTTGATGGTGGTGTAAACGCTGAAACAGCAAGACTTTGTGTAGAAGCAGGAGCAAATGTACTTGTAGCTGGGTCAGCAGTATACAATCAAAAAGACCGCGGTGAAGCAATTCGTGTCATTCGTGGATAATGAATGAACGAGTCTTTATCCCAGTGAATCTTCTAGTGTAGTAAGTTTTCACTATTTATAAAGGATAGAGAAAAAATATGTAAAAAGGCAATCTACCGAATGGCAGATTGCCTTTTTACAATAGAAGGGGGAAGGAAACATGATTATTCATATTTTAGCGGGAGGACCTGCGGAATATTGTGCAGATTTTTCTCCATATGAAAATGAAAAAGTAGTGTGGGTGGCAGTTGATAGAGGAGTATATCGTTTATTAAAAAGAGGTATTACTCCTGCTATTGCGTTTGGAGATTATGACTCGGTTACTGAAGAAGAATTAGCATGGATGGGGCAACAAACAAATGATTTACATATTGTTCCTCGTGAAAAAGATCAAACAGATTTAGAAATTGCGATTAACTGGGCGTTAGAACAAAAGCCGGCACTCATTCGTATTTTTGGTGCTACTGGCGGAAGACTTGATCACGGTTTAGCGAATATACAGATGCTTTTAAAAGGATTAGAAGTAGGAATAGAAATGGGTATTGTAGACAATCAAAATGAAATAAGTGTAAAAAGAGAGGGTACACATATAATTGAAGAAAATGAAAATTTCCCTTATGTATCTTTTGTGCCTGTTACTGAAATAGTGGAAGGGATTACATTACTTGGTTTTAAATATCCTCTAACGAATAAAAAAATAGAGTGGGGATCAACACTTTGTATTAGTAATGAACTCGTTGAGGAAAAAGGTACTTTTTCATTTACTTCTGGCATATTAATGGTGATAAGAAGCACTGATTAAAGAAACAATTTTGCTCCTTACATCATATAGTGAACAAGTGGAGTAATGGGGATTAGGAGGGAAACCATGAGATTTTATACAATTAAGTTACCTAAATTTCTTGGTGGAATTGTTCGTGCCATGTTAAATACCTTCAAAAAAGATTAAAAAAAGCACCTATTACCGGTGCTTTTTCCATTGGTATAGTAAAAAAAGAGCCTAGCGGCTCTTTTTTTTATTATTAAACACGTTCGATTTTGCCAGATTTTAATGCTCTAGCAGAAACGTAAACACGTTGAACTTTTCCGTCGATGCGTACGCGAACTTTTTGAAGGTTAGCGCCCCACTTACGTTTTGTAGCGTTCATTGCGTGAGAACGAGAGTTACCAGAACGAGCTTTTCTTCCAGTAATAGCACAAACACGAGCCATTTATATTTCCCTCCCTTGATACCTTACCATACGTAATTTTTCAATGTTAGTCTTTTATGCGATGCTAAAAACACTACTATAATTTAACACAACTAAAAAGAGAATGCAACACTGTAGAAAAAAGAAATCAAGAAAAATTACTTGACACTATATGTCAAGTAAGAAAAGTTGAAATCAAGAAAAATTGCTTGACATATTATAGTGATACATGTTGTATAATAACAATGGACTATTTTGCTCATCATAAAAAAGTGTAGTTTTCAACATAAAATATGAGAGTGAAAAAGAAAGAACGATGGAATTTTCTTTAAAAAGATTATATGATAGTAACTAAAGTAGTCTAACTCACTTTCACCATTTATGAAGGGGGAAAACGAGATGTCAATTGAAATTAAAACGAAGTACGGTCAAATTGATATTAGTACAGATGTAATTGCAACAATTGCTGGAGGTGCCGCGGTAGATTGCTACGGTATCGTAGGTATGGCATCAAAAAATCAGTTAAAAGATGGATTAACAGACATTTTACGAAAAGAAAATTTCACTAGAGGTGTTATTGTTCGTAAAGATGAAGATGAAGTACATATTGATATGTATATTATTGTGAGCTATGGTACGAAAATTTCAGAAGTAGCACATAACGTGCAGACGAAAGTGAAATATACATTAGATCAAACTGTAGGACTAGCAGTAGATTCTGTAAACATCTACGTACAAGGAGTTAAAGTAATAAACTTGTAATGTGCATTAAGGAGGAAAATCTGTGTCAATTCAAAAAATTGATGGAAAACGTTTATCACAAATGATCATTCAAGGAGCGAATAATTTAACGAATAATGTTCAGCTTGTTGATGCATTAAACGTATTTCCAGTTCCAGATGGCGATACCGGTACAAACATGAACTTATCTATGACTTCAGGCGCACGTGAAGTGAAAGCAAATCCTTCACAACATGCTGGTAAAGTCGGCGTAAGTTTAGCCAAAGGATTATTAATGGGAGCTCGTGGTAACTCTGGAGTTATTTTATCTCAGTTGTTCCGTGGTTTCTCGAAATCCATTGAACAAAAAGAAGAATTAACAACAGTTGATTTTGCTGCAGCTTTAGAAGCTGGAGTAGAGGCGGCTTACAAAGCGGTTATGAAACCGATTGAAGGAACGATTTTAACGGTTGCAAGAGAAACGGGTAAATATGCAGTAACAGTTGCGAAAAAACAGCGCGACTTTGTTTTGTTTATGGAAGACGTTGTGAAAGAAGCAAACGCATCGTTAAATCGTACGCCAGATTTATTACCTGTATTAAAACAAGTTGGCGTTGTAGATAGCGGTGGTAAAGGTCTTGTAGTAGTATACGAAGGATTTTTAGCTGACTTAAAAGGAGAAACGATTTCTTCTGATGCACCTGCCCAACCATCTATGAATGAGATGGTACGTGCAGAACATCACCGTAGTGTACAAAGCCAATTGAGTACAGAAGATATTAAGTATGGATATTGTACGGAGTTCATGGTGAAATTAGAAGCTGAAAAAGTGAAAGAACATAATTTCTCTGAACAAAAATTCCGTGAAGATATTAGTGTGTATGGTGATTCACTACTAGTTGTATCTGATGATGAAATTGTAAAAGTTCATATTCATGCAGAGCATCCTGGAGACGCTATGAACTACGGACAACGTTACGGTAGTTTAATCAAGATTAAAGTAGAGAATATGCGTGAACAGCATACTGCTTTATTAGATGAACCTGCTATGATGCCTGAGCCAACTAGCCAGTCTAAAGAGAAACAACCGTACGGTATCGTAACTGTAGCTATGGGATCTGGTATTAAAACTTTATTTGAAAGCATTGGCGCGACGAAAGTTATCGAAGGTGGCCAAACGATGAATCCGAGTACAGAGGATATCGTGAAGGCGATTGAAGAAGCAAATGCTGAAAAAATCATTATTTTACCGAACAACGGGAATATCGTAATGGCAGCAGAACAAGCAGCGTCAGTTGTGGATCAAGAAGTGATTGTAGTTCGTTCAAAAACAGTTCCTCAAGGTATGGCTGCAATGTTAGCATTTAATCCAGTTGGAACGCTAGAAGAAAATGAAGAAAACATGAAAGAAGCTTTATCTCATGTGAAAACAGGTCAAATTACGTATGCTGTACGTGATACGGAAATTGATGGTGTGGCAATTCAAAAAGATGATTTCATGTGTATCGCAGATGGAAAAATCGTATCAACAAATGCTGAAAAAGTAGGAGCTGCGAAGCAATTACTAGAAGCACTAATTGATGAAGATTCTGAAATCGTAACGATTCTACAAGGTGAAGATGCAACTGACGAAGAGGTAGCTGAATTAGTTGAATTTGTAGAAGAGAATTTTGAAGATGCAGAAGTAGAAGTACATGCTGGAAACCAACCGGTGTATTCTTTCATCTTCTCTGTAGAATAAGAAAAAATTCGTTTTGAAAATAAATGGATTACTTACTTGCTAATGGATAATAAGTAGTAATATGAAGTTTATTACTAGTTTTTATTCAAAAGGCTAGCATATTGAAGATCAAAAAGAGCCTTGCTGCTAATAGTGAGGCTCTTTTCTTTCGTGTTGTTTATGAGGGATTTGAGTAGTTTCTCTTAGAATGCCTATGATAGAATATATAGGGTGAAAGAGAGCGATTACAGATGTCAATCATGTTAATGGATAATGAATCAAAAAATAATGTGACGGAGCGTGAGAATCTTGAATGAAGTTGTACAAGTTCCTGTTACGGATGTAAAGGGAATCGGAGGAGAAACATCTGAATTACTACACGAGATGGGAATTTATACAGTTTCTCATCTATTAGAACATTTTCCGTACCGTTATGAAGACTATGCGATGAAAGATCTTGCGGAAGTAAAGCATGATGAACGTGTAACAGTTGAGGGGAAAGTTCATAGTGCTCCTTTACTGCAATATTATGGGAAGAAGAAGTCGCGTCTTACGGTTCGTGTCCTCGTAGGTCGTTATTTAATTACAGCTGTATGTTTTAATAGGCCGTACTATAAGCAGAAGTTAAATTTAGATGAAACGGTAACGATTACTGGTAAATGGGACCAGCATCGTCAAACGATTGCGGTATCAGAACTTCATTTTGGACCGGTTGTACGTCAACAAGAAGTGGAGCCTGTGTACTCAGTGAAAGGGAAACTTACAGTAAAACAGATGCGCCGTTTTATTGCACAAGCGTTAAAGGAGTATGGAGACTCTATAGTTGAAGTGTTACCAGATGGATTGCTAAGTCGGTATAAATTACTGCCACGTTATGAAGCGCTTCGGGCTTTGCACTTTCCAGCGGGGCAGGAAGACTTGAAGCAAGCGCGTCGCCGTTTTGTATATGAGGAGTTTTTCTTATTTCAGTTAAAAATGCAAACGTTACGAAAAATGGAGAGGGAAAATTCGAAAGGGACGAAAAAAGAAATTCCTTCAGAAGAATTGCAAGAGTTTATTGATGCACTTCCGTTTCCGTTAACTGGTGCGCAAAGCCGAGTTGTAGATGAAATTATGAAAGATATGACATCTCCTTATCGAATGAATCGTCTGTTGCAAGGTGATGTAGGTTCTGGTAAAACTGTGGTTGCTGCAATTGGTCTTTATGCAGCGAAATTAGCGCATTATCAAGGTGCTTTAATGGTTCCAACAGAAATTTTAGCAGAACAACATTATCAATCGCTTGCAGAGACGTTCTCGCACTTTGGTATGAAGGTTGAATTGTTAACAAGTTCAGTTAAAGGCGTGAGACGCCGAGAGATTTTGGCAAAATTAGAACAAGGAGAAATAGATATCCTTGTTGGAACGCATGCTTTAATTCAAGATGAAGTTATTTTTCATAGGTTAGGTCTCGTGATTACTGATGAACAACATCGATTTGGTGTAGCGCAGCGACGAGTTTTACGTGAGAAAGGTGAAAGTCCAGATGTATTATTTATGACAGCAACACCAATTCCACGTACGTTAGCAATTACTGCATTTGGAGAGATGGACGTTTCTATAATCGATGAGATGCCAGCTGGTAGAAAGGTAATTGAAACATACTGGGCAAAACATGACATGTTAGATCGTGTTCTCGGTTTCGTAGAGAAAGAGATAAAAAAAGGAAGACAAGCATATGTTATTTGTCCCCTTATTGAAGAATCTGAGAAACTTGATGTACAAAATGCAATTGACTTACATAGTATGCTGACTCATCATTATCAGGGGAAATGTCAAGTCGGATTAATGCATGGAAGATTATCATCTCAAGAAAAAGAAGAGATAATGGGGCAATTTAGTGAAAATAAAGTGCAAATTCTTGTGTCGACAACAGTTGTTGAAGTAGGTGTGAACGTACCGAATGCGACTGTAATGGTTATTTATGATGCAGAGCGTTTCGGTTTATCACAGCTTCATCAGTTAAGAGGACGTGTTGGGCGTGGTAGTGAACAATCGTATTGTTTATTAATAGCGGATCCAAAATCGGAAACGGGAAAAGAACGAATGCGTATTATGACCGAAACGAATGATGGATTTGTATTGTCGGAAAAAGATTTAGAGTTAAGAGGTCCTGGAGATTTCTTTGGGAGTAAGCAAAGTGGTTTACCAGAATTCAAGGTTGCTGATATGGTACATGATTATCGGGCGCTAGAAACAGCTAGACAAGATGCGGCGTTACTAGTAGATTCAGAAGCGTTTTGGCATAATGATCAATATGCGTCGTTGCGTACGTATCTTGACGGGACAGGTGTGTTCCAGGGAGAGAAGCTCGATTAAAGGGAGGCAACAAAAGTTTTTGTTGCATTCTACTTTTAATGATTATATACTACTGTTAGTACCTAGTCATAAAAATGGATGGTGCGGTATGAAAAAAAGAAGAAGTAAAAAAGAAAGACAAGAATTATTACAACAAACGATAGAAACGAATCCTTTTATTACGGATGAAGATTTAGCAGAAAAATTTCAAGTGAGTATACAAACCGTACGTCTTGATCGTATGGAATTGTCTATTCCTGAATTAAGAGAAAGAATTAAACATGTAGCTACAAAGCAACATGAAGAAGATGTGAAATCTTTACCGTTAGAAGAGGTTGTCGGAGAAATTATTGATATAGAATTAGATAGACATGCAATTTCTATCTTTGAAGTGAAGGTAGAACACGTATTTAAAAGGAATCAAATTGCCCGTGGGCATCATTTGTTTGCACAAGCAAACTCACTAGCTGTTGCAGTTATTGATGAAGAATTAGCTTTAACTGCAAAGTCTACCATTCGATACATTCGTCCTGTAAAATTAGGAGAGCGTGTTGTTGCAAAAGCGCGCGTGGAAGATGTAGAGAATGATAAAGGGCGGACGGTTGTCAAAGTGCGTAGCTTTGTTGGAGAAGAACTTGTTTTCACAGGCACTTTTGAAATGTATCGATCTAGTAATTATAGTGAGGAAGGTAACAACTTATGAAAATCGCAATAGATGCAATGGGCGGCGACCATGCTCCAAAGGCTGTCGTACTAGGAGCAATGAAAGCTATTAAGGAATATTCTGATTTACATATTACGTTAGTGGGGAAAGAAGAGGAAATTCGTCAATACTTAACGAGTGAAGAACGAATTACTATACTTCATACAGATGAAAAAATCGAATCGACAGATGAACCAGTAAGAGCGGTTCGTCGAAAAAAACAAGCTTCAATGGTACTTGCGGCGCAGCAAGTGAAAGACGGTGTAGCGGATGCTTGTATATCAGCTGGTAGTACAGGAGCTTTAATGGCGGCTGGATTGTTTGTTGTAGGTCGTATGGAGGGAATTGAGCGTCCAGCTTTATCCCCTACAATGCCAACTGTTGATGGAGAAGGTTTTGTTATGTTAGATGTTGGAGCGAACGTTGATGCAAAACCAATTCATTTATATCAATATGCAGTAATGGGATCTGTATATGCTGAGAAAGTAAGAGGAATTAAAAATCCTCGCGTTGGACTTTTAAACGTTGGAACAGAAGATGGTAAAGGTAACGAGCTTTCAAAACAAGTCTTTGCAATGCTTAAAGATGCCCCAATTAATTTCGTTGGGAACGTTGAATCAAGAGATTTATTGCAAGGTGTAGCAGATGTTGTTGTATGTGATGGTTTTACAGGGAATGTAGCACTGAAATCATTAGAAGGAACAGCACTTGCATTATTCTCTATGTTAAAAGAACAGTTAATGAGTTCGTTTACGAGCAAATTAGCAGCAGCGGTATTAAAGCCAAAACTTATGGTATTAAAAGATAAAATGGATTATTCGGAGTATGGAGGAGCGGCATTATTTGGATTGAAGGCTCCTGTCATTAAGGCTCACGGTTCTTCCAATGACCAATCGATATTTAGTGCGATTCGTCAGACGAGAGAAATGGTAGCGAAAGAAGTTATTCCTACTATTTCAAGCGTAATGGAGAAAGAGCCACTCCAATAAGAGGAGGATTTGAAATGGGAAAACTAGCATTTCTTTTTCCGGGCCAAGGTTCACAGGCAGTTGGAATGGGTAAACAGTTAGCAGAGAATAATAAAGAGGTTGCAAATGTATTTGCAAAAGCAGATGAGGTGTTGCAAGACTCACTTTCAGAAGTGATTTTTGAAGGGCCGCAGGAAAAGCTTACGTTAACAACAAATGCGCAACCTGCTTTATTAACAACGAGTTTTGCTATTTTGACAGCTTTAAAAGAGTATGATATTACACCAGACTTTGTCGCAGGGCATAGTTTAGGTGAGTATAGCGCCCTTGTAGCAGCAGGTGCATTAACTTTTGAGGATGCAGTATATGCTGTAAGGAAACGTGGGGAATATATGGAAGAAGCTGTTCCTAGCGGAGAAGGTGCAATGGCGGCTATTTTAGGTGCTGACCCACATATGCTGAAACAAGTTACAGAAGAAGTAACAAGTGAAGGATATGCAGTACAAATTGCTAATATGAATAGTACGAAGCAAATTGTGATTTCTGGAACAAAGCAAGGAGTCGAGATTGCTTCTCAAAGAGCGAAAGAAAATGGTGCAAAGAGAGCAATTCCGCTTAAAGTAAGTGGACCGTTCCACTCTGCGCTTATGAAGCCAGCGGCGGAGAAATTCCAAAGTGTCTTAAATGAAATTACAATTCAAGATACGAATATTCCGGTAATCGCAAATGTAACAGCAGACGTTATTACAAGTGGTGCGCATATTCAAGAAAAGCTAATCGAACAGCTCTATTCGCCTGTCTTATGGTACCCATCCATTGAATATATGGTGAGTCAAGGGGTAGATACATTTATTGAGATTGGACCTGGGAAAGTACTTGCTGGACTTATGAAGTCAATTGATTCATCAGTGAGAGCATACGCGATATACGATGAAGAGACATTACAAGATACCATTTCGAATTTGAGAGGAGAAAACTGATGTTAAAAGGGAAAGTAGCATTAGTAACGGGTGCTTCACGTGGAATTGGTCGTGCAATTGCGATTGATTTAGCAAAACAAGGGGCAAATGTTGTAGTAAATTATGCTGGTAACGAGCAAAAGGCAAATGAAGTAGTTGATGAAATAAAGAAATTAGGTTCGGATGCAATTGCAGTAAGAGCAGATGTTGCAAATGCTGAAGACGTTACAACTATGGTGAAACAAACTGTAGATGCATTTGGACAAGTTGATATTCTTGTGAATAATGCAGGGGTAACAAAAGATAATTTATTAATGCGTATGAAAGAAGAAGAATGGGATACAGTTATTAATACAAACCTAAAAGGTGTATTCTTATGTACAAAGGCAGTATCTCGATATATGATGCGTCAACGTCATGGACGTATTGTAAATATCGCTTCTGTTGTCGGAGTAACGGGAAACCCAGGCCAAGCAAACTATGTTGCTGCTAAAGCGGGTGTAATTGGATTAACAAAAACATCAGCAAAAGAGTTAGCGAGCCGTAATATTACTGTAAATGCAATTGCTCCTGGATTTATTGCGACAGATATGACAGACGTATTAGATGAAAATATAAAAGCTGAAATGTTAAAATTAATTCCTGCAGCTCAGTTTGGTGAGGCACAAGATATCGCGAATGCTGTAACGTTTTTTGCTTCTGATCAAAGCAAATATATTACAGGTCAAACGTTAAATGTTGATGGCGGTATGGTAATGTAATAAAAGAATCGATTTCAGCTAGTTTTTTTGGACAATATTTAATATAATATTTGAGGGGAGGTGAATGGAATGGCAGATGTTTTAGAGCGTGTAACAAAAATCATCGTTGATCGTTTAGGAGTAGAAGAAACAGAAGTAGTACCAGCTGCGAGCTTCAAGGAAGATTTAGGAGCAGACTCCCTAGATGTAGTAGAACTTGTAATGCAATTAGAAGACGAATTCGAAATGGAAATTTCTGATGAAGATGCTGAAAAGATTGCTACTGTTGGCGATGCTGTGACTTACATAGAGAGTCATCTATAATGCTTGAATGAAGTCCCGTTTTTTAGCGGGGCTTCTCGGCTTATATCTGGAGGGACCTATGCCGTACCGTAAATATAGAGAAAAAAAATACGAAACAAAATATCGTGAAGCGTTTAAAGTATTTCAAGAAAAGATAGGTATTACGTTTACAGATGAAAAATTATTGATTCAAGCATTTACGCATTCATCGTATGTGAATGAGCATCGAAAAAAACCGCATGAAGACAATGAGCGTCTCGAATTCCTTGGAGATGCAGTATTGGAACTTACTGTATCGCAGTATCTGTTTCAAAAATATCCGACAATGAGCGAAGGAGAGTTAACAAAACTACGTGCAGCTATTGTATGTGAACCATCTCTTGTTCGTTTTGCAAATGAGTTGTCATTTGGTAGCCTTGTTTTATTAGGAAAAGGTGAGGAAATGACAGGTGGACGTGAACGACCAGCTTTATTAGCGGATGTCTTTGAAGCGTTTATTGGTGCCCTTTATCTTGATCAAGGGCTAGAAACAGTATGGGGCTTCTTAAAAGAAATTGTATACCCTAAAATTAATGAAGGTGCTTTTTCTCATGTGATGGATTATAAGAGTCAATTACAAGAGTTGATTCAGCGTGATGGTAGTGGCAATATTGAGTATCAAATTTTGCAAGAAAAAGGCCCAGCCCACAATCGAGAATTTGTGTCACGTGTTACGTTAAATAACGTGGCTTTAGGACTTGGTAGTGGCAAGTCGAAAAAAGAAGCAGAGCAACAAGCTGCTGCAGAAGCGTTGAAAAAGTTAAAAGAACAACTATAAGGAATCCCCCTTTGAATGAGGGGGATTCCTTGTGCATAGAATGAAACTTTCCTTTCGTTTGTAAATGTAAGGAAATGAAATCCGTATAATCGTTTGTTTTTGTATAAACAACATTTATAGCAACGGAGAATAGGAGGAAGGCCTTTCGTGTTTTTAAAAAGATTAGAAATAGCAGGATTTAAGTCTTTTGCTGAGCGTGTATCTGTTGATTTCGTCCCAGGTGTAACGTCTGTAGTAGGACCTAATGGAAGCGGGAAAAGTAATATTACTGATGCCATTCGCTGGGTACTTGGTGAACAATCGGCAAAATCATTACGTGGTGCAAAGATGGAAGATATTATTTTTGCAGGCAGTGATACGAGAAGAGCAGTTAATGTTGCTGAAGTAACGATAACTTTAAATAATGAGGATCAACGTTTACCGATTGAATATAATGAGGTATGTGTAACGCGTCGTGTGTCTCGTTCTGGTGATAGTGATTTTTATATTAATAAACAATCATGTAGATTGAAAGATATTATCGATTTATTTATGGACTCTGGTATGGGAAGAGAAGCTTTTTCGATTATTAGCCAGGGGAAAGTTGAAGAGATTTTAAGTAGTAAATCAGAAGAACGCCGTGGTGTATTTGAAGAAGCAGCAGGAGTGCTGAAATACAAACTTCGTAAAAAGAAAGCTGAAGGAAAATTAGCAGATACACAAGAAAACTTAAATCGTGTACAAGATATAATTCACGAATTAAGTAGTCAAGTAGAACCATTAGAAAGACAAGCTTCTATTGCGAAAGATTATCTCGAGAAAAAAGAAGAGTTAGAGAAAGTAGAAGCGGCGCTTATTGTACATGAAATTGAAGAATTGCATGAGAAATGGGAAGCGCTTCGAAATCAGTTTGGGCATAATAAAAACGAAGAAGCTAAAATGTCAACGCATTTACAAAAAGGTGAAGAAGAGCTAGAGGAATTACGAGGCCAATTACAAGCAGTAGATGAGTCTGTAGATTCCCTGCAAGAAGTACTGTTACTTTCTAGTAAAGAGCTAGAAAAGTTAGAAGGACAGCGTGAGCTATTAAAAGAGAGAAAGCAAAATGCAACGACGCATTGTGCACAACTCGAACAGTTAATTGTTGAATTAACAGAGAAAGCTACAAGTTATGATGGTGAAATTGAATCGAGTACAGAAGTATTGATGCAATTTGTAAATCATGTAAAAGAGTTGGAGACGAAATTGCATGATAATGAGCAATTACTTGCAACGTTTGCTGACAATTTAGAGGAACAAATTGAGAATTTAAAAGGTGACTATATTGAACTTTTAAATCAACAAGCTAGTCATCGTAATGAGTTATCTATGATTGAAGAACAATCTAAACAACAAAACTCAAAAAATGAACGCCTTGATGAAGAAAATGCGAAATATGTAGAAATGCGTATGGAAATTACAGCGAAAAAGACAAAACTTGTGGAAAGTTATGAACAAGCAAAAGAAAAAGTAGCTGGAATTCTTTCGAATATACAAAAGACAGAAGCGGCACTTGGGAAATGCAAGGCGCAGTATAGTGAAAACGAAACAAAACTGTATCAAGCGTATCAATTTGTACAACAGGCACGATCTCGAAAAGAAATGCTAGAAGAGATGCAAGAGGACTACTCTGGTTTCTATCAAGGGGTACGTGAAGTATTAAAAGCTAGAGAAAATAGGTTGCAAGGTATTGAGGGTGCTGTTGCAGAACTGCTAACGGTACCGAAAGAATATGAAATTGCAATGGAAATTGCTCTAGGTGCAGCGATGCAGCATATAGTTGTACAAAAAGAAGAACATGCTCGTAATGCAATTGCATTTTTAAAACAAAATAAACATGGACGAGCAACGTTTTTACCGCAAGCTGTTATTAAAGGTAGATCGTTATCATTTGAGCAATTACGTATTGTAAATCAGCACCCATCGTTTGTAGGTGTGGCAGCAGAACTCGTGCAATATAACAATAAATATGAAAATGTAGTTTCAAATTTATTAGGTACTGTTATTGTTGCAAAAGATTTACGCGGAGCGAATGAGTTGGCGAAACAATTGCAATACCGTTATCGCATTGTAACAATCGAAGGCGATGTAGTAAACCCTGGCGGTTCTATGACGGGTGGAGCGGTAAAACAGGCGAAATCATCTTTATTAGGACGTCAACGTGAACTAGAAGAGTGGACGAGTAAGTTAACTGATATGGAAGAGAAAACAACGAAGTTAGAAAACTTTGTTAAAGCAGTCAAACAAGAGATTCAAGAAAAAGAAGTGCAAATACGCGAACTAAGGCAAAGTGTAGAAGCAGAGCGTGTAGATGAACAGAAATTAAGAGAAGAAATTAGTCGCTTAGAATTAGAAGAACATCGTATTAATGATCGTTTATCTATTTACGATTTAGAGATTGAAGGGTTCTTGCAAGACCAAGTGAAAATGCAAGGCCGTAAAGAAGAGTTAGAAAAGATTTTGGCGACTCTTCAGGCAGAGATTACGGAATTAGATAGCAAAATCACAGCTTTAACAAAACAAAAAAGTGAGCAACATTCTTCGAAAGAAAAAGTTCAAAAAGAAATGACTGAGTTAAAAGTGTTAGCAGCTGAAAAGCAACAACGCTTATCTAATCAAAAAGAAAAAGTAGAACGATTGACGAAGGAAAAAGAAGAAACCGATGCAACGCTTGTTAAAACGAAAGAGGATTTAGCATTCTTAAAACAAGAAATGACATCGAATTCAAGTGGTGAAGAACAAATTACGAATATGATTGAGAAAAAAGCATATGATCGTAATCAAACTTCAGAGTTAATTCGCTCTCGTCGTGAGCAACGTATATCGTTACAAGAGAGAGTAGAACAGTTAGAGCGTAACCTGAAAGAAACAACAGGTAAACATAAATACATTCTTGAGATGTTGAAAGACCAAGAGGTAAAAATAAACCGACTCGATGTAGAGTTAGAAAATAGATTACAACATTTACGTGAAACATATACGATTTCATTTGAAGCGGCAAAACTGAAGTATACAATGGTGATGCCTGCTGAGGATGCACGTAAAAAGGTGAAACTAATTAAACTCTCCATTGAAGAGCTAGGCACAGTAAACTTAGGAGCAATTGATGAGTATGAACGTGTGGCAGAGCGTCATACATTCTTACTAGAGCAAAAAGATGATCTAGAAGAAGCAAAAACGACATTGCACCAACTTATTACTGAAATGGATGAAGAAATGAAAAAACGCTTTTCTACTACGTTTGAAGGAATTCGAATGGAGTTTCAATCGGTGTTCTCTGAATTATTTGGAGGCGGTAGAGCGGATTTAGTGATGACGAATCCAGAGGACTTATTAAATACTGGTATTGATATCGTAGCGCAACCGCCAGGGAAGAAACTGCAAAACTTAGGTTTACTTTCAGGTGGAGAGCGTGCTTTAACGGCAATTGCGCTGCTATTTGGTATTTTAAAAGTGCGCCCAGTCCCATTCTGTGTATTAGATGAGGTAGAGGCTGCTCTTGATGAGGCAAACGTTGCCCGTTTTGCTCAGTATTTAAAGAAATTTAGTGATGAGACACAGTTTATTGTAATTACACATAGAAAAGGTACAATGGAAGAGTCTGATGTATTGTACGGTGTAACAATGCAAGAGTCAGGGGTATCTAAACTTGTTTCGGTTCGTTTAGATGATGGAGAAGAACTAGTTGCAAGCAAATAGGAAGGATGGGACAGTATGAGCTTTTTTAAAAAACTAAAAGAAAAAATTTCAAAACAAACAGATACGGTAACAGAGAAGTTTAAACAAGGATTAGAAAAAACGAGAAATTCGTTTGCAGATAAAGTAAATGATTTAGTCTTTCGTTACCGTAAAGTAGATGAAGATTTCTTCGAAGAATTAGAAGAAATTTTAATCGGTGCAGATGTTGGCGTTTCGACAGTGATGGAATTAATCGACCAGCTGAAAGAAGAAGTGCAACGCCGTAATATTCAAGATCCAAAAGAAGTACAAGCTGTTATTTCGGAAAAATTAATAGAAATTTATAAAGGTGACAGCGATTTTACTAATGAAATTAATGTGCAAAAGGATGGCTTGACAGTTGTTTTATTTGTTGGTGTGAATGGTGTAGGTAAAACGACAACAATTGGTAAGATGGCTCATAAGTTTAAATCAGAAGGTAAGTCTGTCTTATTAGCAGCAGGAGATACATTCCGTGCTGGAGCGATTGAACAATTAGAAGTATGGGGCGATCGCGTTGGGGTAGAAGTGATTAAACAAGGATCAGGGTCTGATCCAGCAGCAGTTATGTATGACGCTGTACAAGCTGCAAAAGCACGTAAAGTAGATGTATTACTATGTGATACAGCAGGACGTTTACAAAATAAAGTAAACTTAATGAAAGAGTTAGAGAAGGTAAAGCGTGTAATTGAGCGTGAAGTACCAGGAGCTCCTCATGAAGTATTACTTGTTATTGATGCAACAACAGGACAAAACGGTTTAAGTCAAGCGAAAACATTCCGTGAAGCAACGAATGTGACTGGTATTGTTTTAACGAAGTTAGATGGAACTGCTAAAGGTGGTATTGTATTAGCAATTCGTAACGAAATGGATGTACCGGTGAAATTCGTTGGATTAGGAGAGCAAATGGATGATCTGCAACAGTTCGATCCAGAACAATATGTATATGGTTTATTTGCGAACTTAGTAGAAACAGAAGAAGTATAAGTGAAAGAAGCGGTATTTTCCGCTTCTTTTTCTATAAAAATATGCGATGTTAAGAAAAAAACTTGACACTCTTTTGTACTCCATGTAAACTAATTCATGTAAAGGGAAATCACTTAACAAAGGATGATCCAACATGCTCGAAAAAACAACGAGAATGAACTATTTATTTGATTTTTATCAATCGTTGTTAACGCAAAAACAAAGAAGTTATATGTCGCTTTATTATCTAGATGATTTATCTCTTGGTGAAATTGCGGAAGAATTTGATGTAAGTCGCCAAGCCGTGTATGATAACATTAAACGGACTGAAGCGATGCTTGAAGAATATGAAGAAAAATTAGTATTACTTCAAAAGTTTCAAGAGCGACAGCGACTTGTTGCAAAGCTAAAACAGCTAATCAGCGAAGAAGAGCATGTGAATGAAGAAATGAAACAAGTTGTTGAAGCTATCGAAAAATTAGATTAGGAGGGCGGCAATATGGCATTTGAAGGATTAGCCGACCGACTTCAACAGACGATGCAAAAAATCCGCGGCAAAGGAAAAGTTTCTGAAGCCGATGTGAAAGAAATGATGAGAGAAGTTCGTCTAGCTCTTTTAGAAGCGGACGTTAACTTTAAAGTAGTAAAAGATTTTGTAAAGCGTGTATCTGAACGTGCTGTCGGACAAGATGTAATGAAAAGTTTGACACCTGGACAACAAGTAATTAAAGTTGTACAGGAAGAACTTACAGAACTTATGGGCGGAGAGCAAAGCAAAATTGCTGTTGCTAATAAGCCACCGACTGTTATTATGATGGTTGGTCTGCAAGGTGCAGGTAAAACAACGACGACAGGTAAGCTTGCGAATTTGCTTCGTAAAAAGCATAATCGTAAACCAATGCTTGTTGCGGCGGATATTTACCGTCCTGCAGCGATTAAACAGCTTGAAACATTAGGGAAGCAATTGGACATGCCTGTATTCTCTTTAGGAGATCAAGTAAGTCCTGTTGAAATTGCGAAACAAGCGATTGCAAAAGCGAAAGAAGATCATCATGATTATGTTTTAATTGATACAGCAGGTCGCCTGCATATTGATGAAGAACTAATGGATGAATTAGCGAAAGTGAAAGAAGTTGCGAAACCGGATGAAATTTTCCTTGTTGTCGATGCGATGACAGGACAAGACGCGGTTAATGTTGCACAAAGTTTCCATGAACAGTTAGGTTTAACAGGGGTTGTATTAACGAAGCTGGATGGTGATACGCGCGGTGGTGCGGCATTGTCTATTAAAGCTGTTACAAATACGCCAATTAAATTTGCTGGTATGGGTGAAAAACTAGATGCACTTGAAGCGTTCCATCCAGAACGTATGGCATCCCGTATTTTAGGGATGGGAGACGTCTTAACATTAATTGAAAAAGCGCAAGCTACAGTTGATGAAGAGAAAGCAAAAGAACTTGAGCAAAAAATGCGTACGCTTTCGTTTACACTTGACGATTTCCTAGAACAACTTGGACAAGTGCGTCAACTTGGCCCACTTGATGAATTGTTAGGAATGCTTCCTGGTGCAAATAAAATTAAAGGGCTGAAAAATGCACAAGTTGATGAAAAACAAATTGGGCATATTGAGGCAATTATTCGTTCTATGACTAAATTAGAGCGAGAACAACCGGAAATAATCAATGCTAGTCGCAAAAAACGCATTGCCAAAGGTAGCGGTACAACGGTACAAGAAATCAATCGTTTAATCAAGCAATTTGATGATATGAAAAAGATGATGAAAACGATGACTGGAATGCAAAAAGGTAAGAAAAAAGGACTAGGTGGATTGAAGTTTCCATTCATGTAAGGAAAAAAGATGGCTCTGTTAAGAAAAAATACTTTACAAAGCAATAGTCTTTTTGCTAATATAATTATCTGTGTGAAATAAATTCGGAGGTGCTTTATAAATGGCAGTTAAAATTCGTTTAAAACGTATGGGAGCTAAAAAAACTCCTTTCTATCGTGTAGTTGTTGCAGATTCTCGTTCTCCTCGTGACGGACGTTTCATTGAGGAAATCGGTACTTACAATCCGGTTGCTCAACCAGCTGAAGTTAAGATCAACGAAGAAGCAGCATTAAAATGGTTAGGAAATGGTGCTAAACCATCTGATACAGTTCGTAACTTATTCTCTAACCAAGGTATCATGGAGAAATTCCACTTATCTAAACAAGGTAAGTAATTGAGGCAATGACTATGAAGAAGTTAGTCGAGACGATTGTCAAGCCTCTTGTCGATCATCCTGAAGATGTAAAAGTTACACAGGAACTTTACAACGGAGAGATAAAGTATCGATTAACTGTACATCCTGAGGATGTTGGAAAAGTCATTGGAAAACAAGGGAAAGTTGCGAAAGCAATTCGAATGCTCTTGTATTCAGTGGGACATCACAATAGTGAAAAAGTAACACTGGAAATTCAATAAACGTAAAAAGGGCGAGGAGTTATTTCCTCTCCCTTTTTTAACATTTAAAGAGAAGTTGCATGTTCCATACGTGAAATGGGGATGCTTAATTTATATAGAAACCAGGGGTGACATACTGTTTATGACAAAATGGTTTAACGTAGGGAAAATTGTAAATACTCATGGCGTAAAAGGAGAAATTCGCGTGGTTTCTCGTACTGATTTTCCAGAAGAGCGATATAAAGTAGGGAATACGTTATACATATCGAATGAAAAAGGTGGAGAGCCTTTCCCAGTAAAGATTACTTCTCATCGTCAACATAAAACATTTGATTTATTGACATTCGAAGGATACGGGAATGTAAATGAAGTAGAACAGTTTAAAGGTTCTCTTTTAAAAGTGCCTGAAGATCAATTAGGCGAACTAGCTGAAGGTGAATACTACTATCATGAAATTATTGGTTGCAACGTTGTAACGGAAGAAGGAGAAGCGTTAGGGACAATAAAAGAAGTTTTATCTCCTGGTGCAAATGATGTTTGGGTAATTAAACGTCCAAAAGGTCAAGATCTGTTAATTCCTTATATTGATGATGTTGTACTTCAAGTTAACATTGAGAATAAATTAGTAACCATTCATGTAATGGAAGGGCTACTATAATGAAAATTGACATTTTAACTTTGTTTCCAGATATGTTTACAGGTGTGTTTGGATCTTCAATTTTAAAGAAAGCACAAGAAAAAGAAGCGGTAGAGCTTCGTGTTGTCAATTTCCGCGATTATACAACGAGTAAGCATAATAGTGTGGATGATTATCCGTATGGTGGCGGCGCTGGGATGGTATTAACTCCTCAGCCTATTTTTGATGCTGTAGAAGATTTAACGAAAGAGACAGAGCGTAAGCCGCGAGTTGTCTTAATGTGTCCGCAAGGTGAAAGGTTTACTCAGAAGAAAGCGGAAGAGCTTGCAGAGGAAGAACATTTAATCTTTGTATGTGGGCATTATGAAGGATATGACGAACGAATTCGTGAACATCTCGTAACAGATGAGATTTCTATCGGCGACTACGTATTAACGGGTGGAGAGTTAGCCTCTATGGTTATAACTGATAGTGTCGTACGTCTCCTTCCAGGAGTACTAGGAAATCATGCTTCACAAGTCGAGGATTCGTTTAGTACAGGTTTATTAGAGCACCCTCATTATACACGTCCAGCTGATTTTCGTGGTATGAAAGTGCCAGATGTATTAATGTCGGGAAATCATAAAAATATTGATGAATGGCGACATAAAGAATCGTTGCGTCGTACGTACACGCGTAGACCGGATTTACTAGAAGAACGAGAATTGTCTAAGCAAGAAAAGAAATGGCTAGAACAGATTAAAGAAGGCAAATAAGGGCTTGATATATTTTCTATTGCAACAGCCCTAGCAATATGCTATTATAACACTTGTGCTACTGAAATCAGTGGCCGTATTAACGATGTTCCGCTGTAATTTATTTAGACTTTATAAGAGCATCTGTTTAAAGGAGAGAATTTAATATGCAACAATTAATCGCAGAAATTACAAAAGGCCAATTAAAAACTGACCTTCCTTCATTCCGTCCTGGAGACACTTTACGTGTACACGTAAAAGTAGTTGAGGGAACTCGTGAAAGAATTCAGCTTTTCGAAGGTGTTGTAATTAAACGTCGTGGTGGCGGAATCAGTGAAACATTCACAGTTCGTAAGATTTCTTACGGTGTAGGTGTAGAGCGTACATTCCCAGTTCACACGCCAAGAATCGCGAAAATCGAAGTACTTCGCCGTGGTAAAGTACGTCGTGCTAAGTTATACTACTTACGTAACCTTCGCGGTAAAAAAGCACGTATTAAAGAAATTCGATAAGACATGTATGGGAGCTTGTAAATGCACAAGCTCCCTTTTTCCAATCTATATAAAATTTTGATATAATACGATCAGCTTACATAATCGTGGAGGGGAAAAGCATGAAGAAAGAAAAGAGTTCACTTTGGGAATGGATCAAGGCAATTTTGATAGCTGTTGTATTAGCAGGTGTTATTAGACAGTTTTTCTTTGCGCCAATTCTCGTAGATGGAGTATCGATGGCGTCTACATTACATGATCGCGATCGAATGATAGTTAATAAAATTGGTTATCACATAGGAAATCCGAAACGATTTGATATTATTGTATTCCGAGCAACGGAAGATAAAGATTATATTAAGCGTATTATCGGCCTACCAGGCGATGAAATAGAGTATCGTAATGATAAACTATATGTTAACGGAAAGGCTTATGAGGAGCCGTATTTAGACAAGCAGAAAAAACAAATTGCTGACGGACCGCTTACATATGATTTCACTCTTGAAGAAATGACAGGGAAGAAAACTGTTCCAGAAGGTCAATTATTTGTTTTAGGCGATAATCGTCGTTTTAGTAAAGATAGCCGTTCGATTGGTACAATTTCAATGGACCAAGTGATTGGAAAGGCAAATATACTATATTGGCCGTTAAAAGATGCTCGTATTGTGAAATAAAAGAAAAAGAAGGTGGCAACATGGTAATTCAATGGTTCCCGGGACATATGGCAAAGGCTAGACGCCAAGTAACAGAAAAATTAAAGTTAATTGATGTTGTAATTGAGCTTGTAGATGCTCGATTACCTTTATCTTCTCGAAATCCGATGATCGATGAGATTATTACACATAAACCAAGGCTTGTTGTTTTAAATAAAGCGGATATGGCAGACGATCGTTTAACAAAGCAATGGATCGCATATTTTAAAGAAAAAGGCCATATGGCAATTTCAATTAACGCACAGGCTGGACAAGGTATGAAGGAAATTGCGGCGGCTTGTAAAGTGTTAGTGAAAGAAAAATTTGATAAAATGGTTGCAAAAGGTATTAGACCGAGAGCGATTCGTGCATTAATTGTAGGGATACCGAATGTTGGTAAATCTACGTTGATTAATAAGTTAGCGAAGAAAAATATTGCTAAAACAGGGGATCGTCCTGGTGTGACAACAGCTCAGCAATGGATTAAAGTTGGGAAAGAAATGGAGCTGTTAGATACGCCGGGTATTTTATGGCCTAAATTTGAAGACCAATTAGTTGGGTTACGTCTAGCTACGACTGGTGCAATTAAAGATTCTATTTTAAATCTACAAGACGTAGCTGTTTATGCGCTACGTTTTATGGAGAAACATTACCCAGAGCGATTAAAAGAGCGCTATAATTTAAATGACATTCCAGAAGACATCGTGGAGTTATTTGATGCGATTGGAAAAAATAGAGGCTGTTTAATGGGCGGCGGAATGATTGATTATGATAAAACATCTGAACTTGTACTTCGGGAGCTTCGTGGTGGCAAACTTGGAAAAATGACGTTTGAAACACCGGAAGAGTTTGCGGAGCAGACAGAAGATGCAGAAAAAGTAGAAGAAGTATAAGACGTGCGTTTGTACGTCTTTTCTTTTTTTGTATATAAAAGGAGTGGCATGAATGCAAAAAGTGACTATTCAAGAGGCGGAACATTTACTACAAGAAATTAGGAGTGAAGAGGACGACCGCTTTCAAATATTAATAAAAGATGAACGTAAAGGAGTACAAAAACTCATCTCGAAGTGGTATAAACAAAAAGAGTTAGCACAAAAGGAAAAAGAAAAATTTCTAGAAATGTCTAAGTATGAAAATGCGTTACGTGAAAAAGGTCTCACATATATCGCAGGTATAGATGAAGTAGGTCGTGGACCGCTAGCTGGGCCAGTTGTGACGGCAGCTGTTGTTCTTCCGGAAGGCTTTTATATTCCAGGATTAAACGATTCGAAAAAGCTGAGTGAGGCGAAGCGAGAACGTTTTTATGATGAAATTAAAGCGCAAGCAATTGCAATTGGAGTTGGAATTGTATCACCGCAAGTTATTGATGAAATAAATATTTATCAAGCGACGAAACAAGCGATGTTAGATGCTGTTGCGAATTTATCTTGTACACCACAATATTTATTAATTGATGCGATGAAACTCCCTACACCAATTCCGCAAACATCTATTATTAAAGGTGATGCAAAAAGTATTTCTATTTCAGCTGCATCCATTATTGCGAAAGTAACGAGAGATCGTATGATGAAAGAGCTTGGAGAAAAGTATCCTGCATATGGATTTGAACAACATATGGGATATGGCACAAAACAACATTTAGAAGCGATTGAAGCGCATGGCATATTAGAAGAACATCGAAAATCGTTTGCGCCAATTAAAGATATGATTCAAAAATAAGCTGCGAAAACGCAGCTTATTTTGTATTTTGACATATAAACATTACTATTTTCCAAAAAGAATAAAGCGATTTCAGTTTTCTGACACTTTATTGTAGACAGCGTGCCAATCATCTTATACAATGGCAATGTAATGTTTTTTAAACATTAAAAAACTTTTCGAGTAAAACAGGAAAACAGGGGAGGATGGGACCATGAATATCCATGAGTACCAAGGTAAGGCAGTCCTTAGAAGCTATGGGGTTAGCGTTCCGAACGGGAAGGTTGCATTTACAGTAGAAGAAGCTGTAGAAGCGGCGAAAGAATTAGGAACGGATGTATGTGTAGTGAAAGCACAAATTCACGCTGGTGGACGCGGCAAAGCTGGCGGAGTAAAAGTTGCAAAAAATTTAGATGAAGTTCGTACATATGCAGAGAGCATTTTAGGAACTACACTTGTGACACATCAAACAGGTCCTGAAGGTAAGGAAGTAAAACGCTTACTTATCGAAGAAGGTTGCGATATTAAAAAAGAATATTATGTAGGTCTTGTTTTAGACCGTGCAACTTCTCAAGTTGTTTTAATGGCGTCTGAAGAAGGCGGAACAGAAATTGAAGAAGTAGCAGAAAAAACACCTGAAAAAATCTTTAAAGAATATATTGATCCAGCAGTAGGCTTACAAGGCTTCCAAGCACGCCGAATTGCATTTAACATCAATATTCCAAAAGAGCTTGTAGGACAAGCTGTGAAGTTTATGATGGGCTTATACCGTGCGTTTATCGAAAAAGATTGCTCTATCGCGGAGATTAACCCACTTGTTACAACAGGTGACGGTAAAGTTATGGCATTAGATGCGAAACTAAACTTTGATTCTAATGCTTTATATCGCCATAAAGACATTTTAGAACTTCGTGACCTTGATGAAGAAGATGCAAAAGAAATCGAAGCTTCTAAATATGACTTAAACTACATTCCTTTAGATGGAAATATCGGTTGTATGGTTAATGGTGCAGGTTTAGCGATGGCTACTATGGATATCATTAAACATTACCATGGCGATCCAGCTAACTTCTTAGATGTTGGTGGCGGTGCGACAGCTGAAAAAGTTACAGAAGCATTCAAAATTATCCTTTCTGACAAAAATGTAAAAGGTATCTTCGTTAATATTTTTGGTGGCATTATGAAGTGTGATGTTATTGCAGAAGGTGTTATTGAAGCAACGAAACAAGTAGGTCTTGAATTACCTTTAGTTGTACGTCTTGAAGGTACAAACGTAGAGTTAGGTAAGAAAATTTTAAATGAGTCTGGCTTAAATATTGTTGCAGCAGAATCTATGGCAGACGGTGCACAAAAAATTGTTTCACTAGTGGGCTAATAGAAAGCGGGGGAGAAAAATGAGCGTATTAGTTAATAAAGATACAAAAGTTATTGTTCAAGGTATTACAGGTTCTCAAGGGTTATTCCACACAAAACAAATGATTGAATACGGTACGAAAATTGTCGGTGGTGTAACGCCAGGTAAAGGTGGCACTGATATTGAAGGTGTACCAGTATTTGATACTGTAGAAGATGCAGTGAAAGCAACAGGCGCAAACGCTTCAGTTGTATACGTTCCACCCGCTTTTGCGGCTGATGCAATTATGGAAGCAGTTGATGCAGAAATTGATTTAGTAGTATGTATTACTGAAGGAATTCCTGTATTAGATATGGTAAATGTAAAGAGATATATGGCTGGTAAACATACACGTTTACTTGGACCGAACTGCCCAGGTGTTATCACACCTGATGAATGTAAAATCGGTATTATGCCAGGATACATTCATAAAAAAGGTCATGTAGGTATCGTATCTCGTTCTGGTACATTAACGTATGAGGCTGTACATCAGTTAACACAAGAAGGTATTGGTCAATCTACGGCTGTAGGTATCGGCGGAGACCCTGTTAACGGTACAGACTTTATTGATGCGTTAAAAGCATTTAATGAAGATGAAGAAACACATGCTGTAATTATGATTGGTGAAATCGGTGGTACAGCGGAAGAAGAGGCAGCTGAATGGGTGAAAGCTAATATGACAAAACCTGTTGTAGGCTTCATTGGCGGCCAAACAGCGCCTGCTGGTAAGCGTATGGGTCATGCTGGTGCAATCATTTCTGGCGGCAAAGGAACTGCTGCAGAAAAGATTAAAACGATGGAAGCTTGTGGTATTAAAGTAGCAGAAACTCCAGCAGTTATGGGTGAAACGCTAATCTCTGTCTTAAAAGAAAAAGGTCTATTTGAGACTTGTAAAAACTACTAATCTGTTGAAAGGCACCTTCTTGCTTGAAGGTGTCTTTTTACCAACTTCTTGTTTACATAATAAAAATTATGGGTAAGGAGAATTGAGATGAAAAGAGAACGGTTATTACATCTACATTACTTGTTAGCAGACCATTGGAAGGCGATAGAGAGGCTATTACATGTCGATCCAGAATTAAAGGAAATATACAATTTTAATACAAAACAAATTGAATGTTACACTGGAATATCCTCGAAAAAATCTTCAGAATTAGTAAATTTTCTTCAAAGTTCAAATCTCCCACAATATATATCTTATTTAGAGAAAAATCGATTCTTTTATATGACAATATGGGATGAAGATTATCCAAAATTATTACGTGAAATACAAGACCCTCCCTTTGTATTATATGGAAAAGGAGAGAAGGATTTCCTCAATAAAGCGAACAAATTAGCGGTTGTTGGAACGAGAGAACCGACTTTATATGGATATGAAAGTTTGAAATTTATTTTACATCCATTATTAGAAAAGGAATGGCTTATTGTCAGTGGATTTGCAAGAGGGATAGATACGTTGTCTCATGAAATTACAGTAAGACAGCATTGCCCGACAATTGCGATACTAGGACATGGATTATCGTATATATATCCAAGAGAAAATCAATATTTATATGAAGTGTGGAATGAATATATATTGTTATTAACAGAGTATCCTCCGCACTATGCACCGAAAAAATGGTATTTTCCAAAAAGGAATCGGATTATTAGTGGCATAAGTAAAGGTGTTTTAGTTGTAGAAGCGAAATCGAGAAGTGGAACACTTATTACCGCAGACCTTGCTCTAGAGCAAAATAGAGAGGTATTTGCACTTCCTGGACCTATATTTATAGATAGTGCATCAGGAACAAATCATCTCATTCAACAAGGAGCGAAACTAGTAAGAAATGCAGAAGATATACTGGAAGAGATTTTAAATTAACCTTATATTTTTATGTTTTTATTAAACAATTATTGACAAATGGTAGATAGGCACTGTATGGTATATTCATTCTTGATTGACAAAAACAAGAGAAATCAATAAGATTAATGAAGACTTGAATCCACCTCTTAAGGAGGCACTAGCATGTCAGATTACCTCGTAATCGTGGAGTCGCCTTCTAAGGCGAAGACCATTGAGAAATATTTAGGGAAAAAATACAAAGTTGTCGCGTCTATGGGACATGTTCGCGATTTACCTAAAAGCCAAATGGGGATAGAAGTAAAGAACAACTTCACCCCGAAGTATATTACCATTCGTGGTAAAGGTCCCGTCTTAAAAGACTTAAAATCAGCAGCAAAAAAAGCAAAGAAAGTCTATCTTGCGGCCGATCCAGACCGCGAAGGGGAAGCTATTGCTTGGCATTTAGCTAATACGTTAAATGTGGACGTTGAATCAGATTGCCGAGTTGTGTTTAATGAGATTACAAAAGATGCAATAAAGGAATCATTCAAACATCCTCGTGCGATTAACATGGATTTAGTAGATGCACAACAAGCAAGACGTATACTAGATCGTCTTGTTGGTTACAATATTAGTCCTTTATTATGGAAGAAAGTAAAAAAAGGACTAAGTGCAGGACGCGTACAATCTGTAGCAGTTCGTTTAATTATCGAACGTGAAAGAGAAATTCAAAGTTTCGAGCCTGAAGAATTCTGGACAATTAAGACAGAATTTGTGAAAGGGAAAGACACATTTGAAGCAAGCTTTTACGGTGTAGATGGTGAAAAAGTTCAATTAACGAATGAAACACAAGTGAATGAAATAATTGAACGGCTGAAAGATAATGCGTTCTCAGTTGAAAATGTAACGAGAAAAGAGCGAAAACGTAATCCTGCATTACCATTTACAACATCTTCCTTGCAACAAGAGGCAGCGCGTAAGTTAAACATGCGAGCAAAGAAAACGATGATGCTTGCGCAGCAATTGTATGAAGGAATCGATCTTGGAAAACAAGGAACTGTAGGTCTTATTACGTATATGAGAACTGATTCAACACGTATCTCAGAAACAGCTCAAACAGAGGCGCGTACTTACATTACTGAGGCGTTTGGTACGGAATACATAGGAACAGAAAAGAAGAAAGAAACGAAGAAGTCGAACGCACAAGATGCGCATGAGGCAATTCGTCCTACTTCGGTAATGAGAAAGCCAGAGGAACTAAAGAGTTTCTTAAGTCGTGATCAACTTCGATTGTATAAATTGATTTGGGAGCGATTTGTTGCAAGTCAAATGGCGTCTGCTATAATGGATACTGTGACAGCGAGACTCATTAATAATAATGTTCAGTTCCGTGCAAGTGGATCGGTTGTAAAGTTCCCAGGATTTATGAAAGTGTATGTAGAGTCGAAAGATGATGGGGCTGAAGAAAAGGATAAGATGTTGCCACCTTTAGAAGTAGGGGAAACCGTATTTTCGAAGGATTTAGAACCGAAGCAACACTTTACACAACCTCCGCCGCGCTATACAGAGGCTCGTCTAGTAAGAACACTTGAAGAGCTTGGAATTGGAAGACCGTCGACTTACGTACCGACACTTGAAACGATTCAAAAACGTGGATATGTAGGTTTGGATAATAAACGCTTCGTTCCAACTGAACTAGGTGAAATAGTAATTGAACTTATTTTAGAGTTTTTCCCAGAAATTATTAACATTGAATTTACTGCTAACATGGAGCAAAGCCTCGATGAAGTAGAAGAAGGAAATGCGAATTGGGTAAAAATTGTTGATGATTTCTACGTAGGATTTGAACCGCGTTTAGAAAAAGCGGAAAAAGAAATGCGTGAAGTGGAAATTAAAGATGAACCAGCTGGGGAAGATTGTGAATTATGTAATCACCCAATGGTCTTTAAAATGGGTAAATACGGGAAATTTATGGCTTGCTCGAATTTCCCAGATTGTCGTAATACAAAACCGATTGTGAAAGAAATCGGTGTTACTTGTCCGAAATGTGATAAAGGTCAAATTATTGAACGTCGTAGTAATAAAAAGAAACGTCTTTTCTATGGGTGCGGTACGTATCCAGAGTGTGACTTTGTATCTTGGGATAAGCCGATTGGCCGTAAATGTCCGAAGTGTGAAGGTATGCTAGTAGAGAAGAAGTTGAAAAAAGGCGTACAAGTACAATGTATTTCGTGTGATTATGAAGAAGAACAACAAATGTGAGCGTAACTGCTCACATTTTTTTCGGGAAGAAAAGGAAAGGTGATAAATATATGACAACACAAGTAGTAAACGTCATTGGCGCAGGTCTTGCAGGAAGTGAAGCAGCTTACCAAATTGCAAAACGTGGTGTCCAAGTAAGATTATACGAAATGAGACCGGTGAGGCAAACGCCAGCTCATCACACAGATAAATTTGCAGAATTAGTATGTAGTAACTCGCTTCGTGCAAACACATTAACAAATGCTGTTGGTGTTATTAAAGAAGAAATGCGCTTAATGGATTCTGTTATTATTCGTGCAGCTGATGAGTGCTCTGTACCAGCAGGAGGGGCTTTAGCGGTAGATCGTCATGAATTTGCGGCAAAAGTAACGGAATATGTGAAAAACCATCCGAATGTAACTGTGATGAATGAAGAAATTACTGAAATTCCAGAAGGTCCTACTGTTATCGCGACAGGTCCACTTACGTCGCCTGATCTTTCTGCGCAATTAAAAGAATTAACGGGTGAAGACTACTTTTATTTCTATGATGCTGCAGCACCGATTGTTGAGAAAGACAGCATTGATATGAATAAAGTGTATTTAAAATCTCGTTACGATAAAGGTGAAGCGGCATATTTAAACTGTCCAATGACGGAAGAGGAATTCGACCGTTTTTACGAGGCTTTAATCGCTGCTGAAACAGTACCTTTAAAAGAATTTGAAAAAGAAATTTTCTTTGAAGGTTGTATGCCAGTAGAAGTTATGGCAAGTAGAGGAAGACAAACACTAGTATTTGGACCGATGAAACCTGTTGGATTAGAAGATCCGAAAACAGGGAAAACGCCATATGCTGTTGTTCAGTTACGCCAAGATGATGCAGCGGGAACGTTATACAATATCGTAGGTTTCCAAACGCATTTAAAATGGGGACCGCAAAAAGAAGTGTTACAGTTGATTCCAGGACTGGAAAACGCAGAGATTGTACGTTATGGTGTAATGCATCGTAATACGTTTATTAATTCACCTAACTTGCTTCGTCCAACATACCAATATAAACAACGTGATGATTTATTCTTCGCTGGTCAAATGACTGGAGTGGAGGGATATGTTGAATCGGCGGCTTCAGGATTGCTAGCAGGTATCAACGCTGCTCGACTTGTGAAAGGTGAAGAGCCGGTTGTATTACCGCCTGTAACTGCAATGGGAAGTATGGCGAATTATATTACTGCGACAAATGCAAAAAACTTCCAACCGATGAATGCAAACTTCGGTCTGTTTGCACCGTTAGAGAAGAAAATTAAAAAGAAAGCAGAACGTAATGAAGCCTATGCAACACGCGCTTTAGAAACGATTCGAAATTTTGTAAATATTTAGTTAAATTTCTTGCAAAGGCTACTAAGTTGTGATACGATTTAGTAGCCTTTATTGAGGTGAATTGTGTGAATGTGAAGAAATTGTTACAATTATTCGTTGGATATTTACAAATTGAAAGAAATTATTCAAAATATACAATTGCAAGTTATCAAAATGATTTAGAACATTTTGTGCAATTTATGGAGCGAGAAGGCATATCCTCTTTTTTAGATATTACATACGCGGATGTTCGTTTGTACTTAACGACGTTGCACGATGAAAAGTTAGCCCGTAAATCTGTCGCAAGAAAAGTATCAAGCTTACGAAGTTTATATCGTTTTTTGATGCGTGAAGGTTATCTGAAAGATAATCCGTTTGCACTTGCGTCACTCCCCAAAAAAGAATTGTCAATCCCAAAGTTTTTATATGCTGAAGAATTAGAGGAATTATTTGAAGTTTCTGATACGGAAACCCCGTTAGGTCAAAGGAATCAAGCTTTATTAGAATTGATGTATGCGACTGGGATCCGTGTGAGTGAATGTGTCAATTTACAACTTACCGATATTGACTTTGCGGTGGGGACAATTTTAGTAATGGGAAAAGGAAAAAAACAAAGGTATATTCCGTTCGGGAGCTATGCACAAGATGCTTTAATTACTTATATAGAGAACGGGAGAAAACAGTTAGCCAAGAAAACTGAAGAACAATCTCATATGGTATTTTTAAATGCGAAAGGCACGCCGCTGACAAGTCGAGGAGTACGCTATGTATTAAATGAACTCATTAAGAAAGCTTCACTGACAATGCGTATAAGTCCTCATATGTTAAGGCATACATTTGCTACACATATGTTAGATGAAGGGGCAGATTTACGTACTGTACAGGAGCTACTCGGTCATGAAAATTTGTCTACGACACAAATTTATACGCATGTCTCTAAAGAAAGATTGCGTTCTGTCTACATGAAGCATCACCCACGGGCATAAATTGCTTTTAAAGCTATAAAAACATATAAAGGAGTTTTTTCTATGGGAAATTTCCATGCTACAACGATATTTGCAGTTCATCATAATGGAGAATGTGCAATGGCTGGAGATGGCCAGGTGACAATGGGAAATGCTGTTGTAATGAAACATACAGCTCGTAAGGTTCGTAAACTTTTTCAAGGGAAAGTTTTAGCTGGTTTTGCAGGTTCAGTTGCTGATGCATTTACTCTTTTTGAAATGTTTGAAGGGAAATTAGAAGAGTATAATGGAAACTTGCAGCGTGCTGCTGTTGAGATGGCGAAGCAATGGCGAGGTGACAAAATGTTACGTCAGCTAGAAGCGATGCTCATTGTCATGGATAAAACAACTATGCTCCTTGTTTCAGGTACGGGAGAAGTGATTGAACCGGATGATGGTATTTTAGCAATTGGATCTGGTGGGAATTATGCGCTTTCAGCAGGTCGTGCTTTAAAACAATATGCAAGTGAACATTTAACAGCGAAGCAAATTGCGAAAGCGAGTTTAGAAATTGCTGGCGATATTTGTGTTTATACAAACCACAACATAATTGTGGAAGAATTGTAGAATCGTAAGGGAGGCATTTTATATGCATTTACATTTTACTCCGCGTCAAATTGTGGAAAAATTAGATCAATACATTATCGGTCAAAAAGATGCGAAGAAAGCGGTTGCTGTAGCTTTAAGAAATCGATACCGCCGAAGTAAATTAGCTGAAAATCTACGTGATGAAATTGCACCTAAAAATATTTTAATGATTGGTCCAACAGGTGTTGGTAAAACAGAGGTAGCACGACGAATGGCGAAACTCGTTGGAGCACCTTTTATTAAGGTTGAAGCTACGAAGTTTACAGAAGTTGGATATGTAGGTAGAGATGTAGAATCGATGGTACGTGACCTTGTGGAAACGTCAGTTCGTATTGTGAAAGAAGAAATGGTAGTTAAAGTACAAGACAAAGCAGAAGAACAAGCGAACCAACGTCTTGTTGAAATTTTAGTACCGAGTCCGGAGAAGCAATCTGGATTTAAAAACCCATTAGAAATGCTATTTGGTGGCGCTCAAAATTCGAATCAAACAACAGATTCACAGGAAGATGTTGAAATCGAAAAGAAACGTCAAGATGTGGAAAGAAAGCTTACTGCAGGACTTCTTGAAGATGAAATTGTATCGATTGAAGTGACTGAACAACAGTCTTCCATGTTCGATATGTTGCAAGGAACTGGCATGGAACAAATGGGAATGAATTTCCAAGATGCATTAGGAAGTTTTATGCCGAAAAAAACAAAAAAACGTAAACTTTCTGTAAAAGAAGCAAGAAAAGTCTTGACAAATGAGGAAGCACAGCGCTTAATTGATATGGATGAAGTTACACAAGAGGCTGTTTATCGTGCTGAACAGCTCGGGATTATTTTTATCGATGAAATTGACAAAATTGCTGGTAAGCAGTCGAATAGTGTAGATGTATCACGTGAAGGTGTGCAACGTGACATTTTACCAATTGTAGAAGGATCAAATGTTGCGACAAAATACGGATCAGTAAAAACGGATTATATTTTATTCGTTGCAGCTGGAGCGTTTCATATGTCTAAACCGTCAGATTTAATTCCGGAATTGCAAGGGAGATTTCCGATTCGAGTAGAATTAACAAAATTATCAACTGATGATTTTGTTAAAATATTAATCGAGCCTGACAATGCGTTAATTAAACAATATATGGCTTTATTAGCGACTGAAGGTATAGAAATTGAATTTTCAGACGAAGCTATTCGTAAGATTGCTGAGATTGCTTATCAAGTTAATCAGGATACAGATAATATTGGAGCAAGAAGACTTCATACGATTATGGAGAAGCTCCTTGAAGATTTATCGTTTGAAGCATCTGAAATTACGTTAGAGAAAATAACGATAACACCTCAATACGTTGAGGAGAAATTAGCAACGATTGCTAAAAATAAAGATGTGAGCCAGTTTATTTTGTAATAGTGTCATCAGGTGACTCGCCCTAGTTTCCAAGTGATGAAAAAATATGTGAGTAACATGTAGGAGGAACTTTTGAAATGGAATTATTAGCAAAAACAAGAAAATTAAATGCGTTATTACAGAGCGCAGCAGGAAAGCCTGTAAACTTTAGAGAAATGTCTGACACAATGTGTGAAGTAATCGAAGCGAACGTATTCGTAGTAAGCCGTCGTGGTAAATTACTAGGTTATGCAATTCACCAACAAATCGAGAATGAGCGTATGAAACAAATGCTTGCAGAGCGTCAATTCCCAGAAGAGTATACACAAAGCTTATTCAACATTACAGAAACATCTTCAAACTTAGATGTAAACAGTGCTTACACAGCATTCCCAGTAGAAAATAAAGAATTATTTGGTCAAGGTTTAACTACAATCGTACCGATCGTTGGTGGCGGTGAGCGTCTAGGTACATTAGTTTTAGCTCGTCTTGGTCAAGAGTTCCTAGATGATGATTTAATTCTTGCTGAGTACAGCTCAACTGTTGTAGGTATGGAAATTTTACGTGAAAAAGCAGAAGAAATTGAAGAAGAAGCACGTAGCAAAGCTGTTGTTCAAATGGCGATCAGCTCATTATCTTACAGTGAGTTAGAAGCAATCGAGCACATCTTCGAAGAATTAAACGGAACAGAAGGTTTACTTGTCGCAAGTAAAATTGCTGACCGCGTAGGAATCACTCGTTCAGTAATCGTAAATGCACTTCGTAAATTAGAAAGTGCTGGTGTAATTGAGTCGCGTTCTTTAGGTATGAAAGGAACATACATTAAAGTATTAAACGACAAATTCTTACATGAACTTGCTAAATTAAAAACAAACTAATTTATAAAACTCTCCTCATTTTTGAGGAGAGTTTTTTGTGTATAAAAGATTGATGTTGTTAGTAAATAGCGGCATAATCGCATTTTTTGAAAAGCTATAAATTGCATTTCACTTTTTTGCTTAAAAGAAATGCAGGTTGGTAATACTAGAATTCGAGTATGAACAAAGAAAGTTTTACATTGTTCGCATTTTCGACTTGATTGTAATATTTCAGTATGATATAGTAAGCAGTGGTGTCAGTACAAAGTACACACGTTTACTGATTTAAGTGTTGGTGCTACGTTTGTAGTTTCGCTTAGAGATGAAGTAAACGGAGGATATCAAAAACCATTTAGGAGGAACTATATTATGTCAGTAATTTCTATGAAGCAATTGCTTGAAGCTGGTGTTCATTTCGGACATCAAACTCGTCGTTGGAACCCAAAAATGAAGCGTTACATTTTCACAGAGCGTAACGGTATCTACATCATCGACTTACAAAAAACTGTGAAAAAAGTTGAGGAAGCTTTCAAAGTTATGCGTGACATCGCTGCTGAAGGCGGAGACATCTTATTCGTAGGTACTAAAAAACAAGCACAAGAAGCTATTAAAGAAGAAGCAACTCGTGCTGGTATGTACTTCGTTAACCAACGTTGGTTAGGTGGAACTTTAACTAACTTCCAAACAATCCAAAAGCGTATCAAGCGTCTTAAAGACATCGAAAGAATGCAAGAAGATGGTACTTTCGAAGTACTACCTAAGAAAGAAGTTGTTCAACTTAAAAAAGAGTTAGAGCGTCTTGAGAAATTCTTAGGCGGTATTAAAGATATGAAAGGTCTTCCAAGTGCATTATTCGTAGTAGACCCTCGTAAAGAGCGTATTGCAGTTGCTGAAGCACGCAAATTACACATTCCAATCATCGGTATCGTTGATACAAACTGTGATCCAGACGAAATCGATCACGTTATCCCAGCAAACGATGATGCAATTCGTGCTGTAAAACTTCTTACATCTAAAATGGCAGACGCGATCCTTGAAGCAAAACAAGGTGAAGAAACTGTTACTGCGTAACAAAGTTGGAAAGGTGATAAGGGGTTCGGCCTTTTATCACCTTTTTTAAGGTATAAACACCTTTATAAAAGGTATAAATACATATTTTAGGAGGATGAAAAGTATGGCAATCACTGCACAAATGGTAAAAGAATTACGTGAAAAAACTGGCGCAGGTATGATGGACTGCAAAAAAGCTTTAACAGAAACTAACGGCGACATGGAGAAGGCAATTGACTTCTTACGTGAAAAAGGTATTGCGAAAGCTGCTAAAAAAGCAGACCGCATCGCTGCTGAAGGTTTAACTTTCATCGAAACAAACGGTAACGACGGTTTAATCTTAGAATTAAACTCTGAAACTGATTTCGTTGCGAAAAACGAAGGTTTCCAAACATTAATTAAAGAATTAGCTGCTCACTTATTAGCTAACAAACCAGCTAACGTTGAAGAAGCTATGGCTCAAACAATGGAAAACGGCAAAAAAGTAGAAGAGCACATCAACGAAGCAATCGCTAAAATTGGTGAAAAACTTACACTTCGTCGTTTCGAAATCGTATCAAAAACTGATGCAGATGCATTCGGCGCTTACTTACACATGGGTGGACGCATTGGTGTATTAACAGTTCTTGAAGGTTCTACTGATGAAGCGGCTGCTAAAGATGTTGCAATGCACATCGCTGCAGTTAACCCTAAATACATCGACCGCGATGCTGTAACAGCTGAAGAAGTTGAGCATGAGCGTCAAGTATTAACACAACAAGCATTAAACGAAGGCAAGCCTGAAAAAATCGTTGCAAAAATGGTTGAAGGCCGTCTTGGCAAATTCTTCGAAGAAATTTGCTTACTTGACCAAGCATTCGTTAAAAACCCTGATATGAAAGTTCGTCAGTTCGTTGAGTCTAAAGGCGGAACATTAAAAGGATTCGTTCGCTACGCTGTTGGTGAAGGTATCGAAAAACGCGAAGACAACTTTGCTGAAGAAGTAATGAACCAAGTAAAAGGTAGTAACTAATACAGATTAGGGAACACATTGTGTTCCCTTTTTTAAAATAAAGATGTAAGCAATTGGAGGTTCATTATGAGTAAACCGAAATATAATCGTGTCGTTTTAAAGCTGAGTGGAGAAGCTTTAGCTGGCGAGCAAGGATTTGGAATTAACCCAGCTGTTATTAAATCAGTTGCGGAACAAGTGAAAGAAATTGCAGAACTTGATGTAGAGGTTGCTGTTGTTGTTGGTGGCGGTAACATTTGGCGTGGTAAAATTGGAAGTGAAATGGGCATGGATCGTGCAGGAGCAGATTACATGGGCATGTTAGCGACAGTTATGAATTCATTAGCTCTTCAAGATAGCTTGGAGAATATCGGAATTCAAACTCGCGTACAAACTTCAATTGAGATGCGTCAAGTGGCAGAGCCTTACATTCGTCGTAAAGCAGTTCGTCACTTAGAGAAGAAACGTGTTGTTATCTTTGCAGCAGGTACAGGTAATCCATACTTCTCTACAGATACAACAGCAGCATTACGTGCAGCAGAAATTGAAGCAGACGTAATTTTAATGGCGAAAAACAATGTAGATGGCGTATATAATGCGGACCCATCTATTGATCCAACAGCTACGAAATACGAAACGCTTACTTACTTAGATGTATTAAAAGAAGGTTTAGGTGTAATGGATTCTACAGCTTCTTCTCTATGTATGGATAATGATATTCCATTAATTGTATTCTCAGTTATGGAAAAAGGGAATATTAAACGTGCCGTTCTAGGCGAAAATATCGGAACAGTTGTAAGGGGGAAATAAATATGGGACAACAAGTATTAAAGTCTTCAAATGAAAAAATGGAAAAAGCAGTTGCTGCTTATTCTCGTGAATTAGCAACAGTTCGTGCTGGCCGTGCAAACGCGTCTGTATTAGATAAAGTACAAGTTGATTACTATGGTGCACCAACACCAGTTGTGCAATTAGCGAACATTACAGTTCCAGAAGCACGTTTACTTGTAATTCAACCGTATGACAAAACTTCTATCGGTGATATCGAAAAAGCAATTTTAAAAGCAGATTTAGGCTTAAACCCTTCTAATGATGGAACTGTAATTCGTATTGCATTCCCTGCATTAACAGAAGAGCGTCGTCGTGATCTTGTAAAAGTTGTGAAAAAATATGCTGAAGAAGCAAAAGTTGCTGTTCGTAACGTACGTCGTGACGGAAATGATGATCTTAAGAAGCTTGAAAAAGCTGGCGAGATTACAGAAGACGATTTAAGAGGATATACTGAAGATATCCAAAAAGAAACAGATAAATATATTGCAAAAGTTGACGAAATCGCAAAAAACAAAGAAAAAGAAATCATGGAAGTGTAATAGCGATACTTTCGCAAATATGACCCTCTTCTTAAGGGGGTCTTTTTACACTTTTAGGCATACGTCTGCTTGTTGGAGGGTATGAATGATGTTTAAAAACTTTCCTTTTTTTAAAGGTAAAAAGGACACATCGTTTGATCATCTCGTTGAAGAAGTGAAAAAAGGATACATCCCAGAACATATTGCCATCATTATGGATGGTAATGGAAGATGGGCAAAGAGGAGAGCGATGCCTCGTATTGCGGGACATCATGAAGGCATGCAAGTTGTAAAGAAAATCACAAAATTTGCAAGCAAACTTAATGTGAAAGTATTAACTCTTTATGCTTTTTCAACTGAGAACTGGAAAAGACCAAAAAAGGAAGTTGATTATTTAATGAAGCTTCCAGAAGAATTTTTAGGTACATTTTTACCAGAATTGATTGAAGAGAACGTACAAGTCCGTGTAATAGGGCAACAAGATCGTCTTCCTACGCATACACGCAGAGCGATGGAGAAGGCCATGGAAGAGACGAAAGAGAATACGGGATTAATTCTGAATTTCGCGTTAAACTATGGAAGTCGAGATGAAATCGTTTCTGCTGTGCAACATATGATGAAAGATTGTGAGGAAGGAAAAGTTCGTGTTGAAGATGTAAGCGAAGAAATGCTTTCTTCCTACTTAATGACGAGTTCTTTACCTGACCCAGAGTTGTTAATTCGTACGAGCGGAGAGCTACGTATTAGTAATTTCATGTTATGGCAAATTGCATATTCGGAATTTTGGTTTACAGATGTGTATTGGCCAGATTTTACCGAGGAACATTTGCTAAATGCGATTACAGACTTTCAACATAGAGGGCGCAGATTCGGAGGCGTGTAGAAAGAGAGGGTTTGGTAGTGAAACAGAGAATTATTACTGGAGTGGTTGCTGCCGCGCTATTCATTCCCATCGTAATTTACGGTGGCGTGCCTTTTACGGTTTTAGTGTATGCACTTGCTTCTATAGGTTTATATGAATTAATTCGTATGAATAAGCTTACGCTTATTTCAGTGCCAACAGTTTTAGCTGCAGTATTATTATGGATTATTTTAATTCCAAGTAGTGCATCAGAACTGTTTACTTGGATTGGATTAGGTAAATTAGAAATCACATTTGTGATTGTTTTATTACTTTTATCATATACAGTCCTTTCTAAGAATACATTTACTTTTGACAATGCTTCGTTTTTACTAATGGCAACAACATATGTTGCAATGGGATTCTTATATTTGAATGAAACGAGAATTTTAGGAATTAAATATGTGTTTTGCGCATTATTTGTTATATGGGCTACTGATTCAGGCGCATATTTCGTAGGAAAAGCATTAGGAAAAAGAAAGTTATGGCCAGAAATTAGTCCAAATAAAACGATTGAAGGTTCATTAGGCGGCATCGTTTGTGGAATTATTGTAGCGCTTGTTTACAACATGTTTTTCCCAGTGGAATCGAATGTAGTAATTTTAATCGTGCTGACAATTATCATTTCTATTTTTGGACAAATTGGTGATTTAGTACAATCTGCATTTAAACGTCATTATGGCGTAAAAGATTCAGGTACAATTTTACCTGGACATGGTGGTATATTAGATCGAACAGATAGTTGGTTATTCGTTTTACCAATTCTCTACTTCTTATTACAATACAATTAATAAATGAACGAGGGGTTGGAGTCATGAAAAACATTAGTTTATTAGGTGCAAGCGGATCAATTGGTACACAAACTTTAGATGTATTACGCTCGCACCCAGACCAATTCCGTCTCGTTGCTTTTTCTGTAGGGAAAAATATTGACTACGCAGTAAAGGTCATTCAAGAATTTTCTCCGCAAATTGTCTCTGTGCAAAGAGAGGAAGATGTTTTAAAATTACAAGCTGTCTCTGGTAATACAAAAATTGTATATGGTAGTGAAGGACTTTTAGAAGTAGCATTACATCCAGATGCGGAGATCGTAGTAAATGCTGTTGTAGGTAGCGTAGGGTTGTTACCAACACTTCGTGCAATTGAGGCGAAAAAAACAATTGGAATTGCAAACAAAGAAACGTTAGTAACTGCAGGGCATCTTGTAATGGAAGCAGCGCGAAAACATAATGTTTCGTTACTTCCAGTAGACAGTGAACATTCAGCTATTTTTCAATGCTTGAATGGTGAAAATGAAAAAAGAATTTCTCGACTAATTATAACGGCTTCTGGTGGAAGTTTCCGTGATAAAACGAGAGATGAATTGCATCATGTGACCGTAGAAGATGCGCTTCGACATCCAAACTGGTCAATGGGTTCGAAAATTACAATTGATTCTGCTACAATGATGAATAAGGGGCTAGAAGTAATTGAAGCACATTGGCTTTTTGGTATCCCTTACGAGCAAATCGATGTTGTTTTACATAAAGAAAGTATTATTCATTCTATGGTTGAATTTGAAGATCGTAGTGTGATGGCACAGCTTGGCTCACCTGATATGCGAGTACCAATTCAATACGCACTTACATATCCTGATCGATTACCTCTTTCAGACACAAAGCAGTTAAATTTATGGGAAATGGGTACATTACATTTTGAGAAAATGAACCAAGAACGTTTCCGTTGCTTGCGCTTTGCGTATGAAGCTGGAAAAACAGGTGGAAGTATGCCAGCTGTAATGAATGCAGCGAATGAAGTAGCTGTTGAAGCTTTTTTACAAAAGAGAATTGGTTTCTTAACAGTGGAAGACCTCATTGAAAAAGCAATGAACCATCACAATGTCATTGCACGTCCGAGCTTAGAGGAAATTCTGGAAATTGATGCAACCACAAGACGGTTTGTGATGGAACAAATTTAGCAAAGGTGGTATGGAATTGAATACAGCGATTGCCTTTATATTAATTTTCGGTGCACTCGTATTTTTCCATGAGCTAGGGCATCTATATTTCGCAAAAAGAGCAGGTATTTTATGCCGTGAGTTTGCGATTGGTTTTGGTCCGAAAATATTCTCATTTGAAAAGAATGAAACGGTGTATACGATTCGATTACTGCCCCTTGGTGGCTATGTAAGAATGGCTGGCGAGGATGCAGATACAGTTGAGTTAAAGCCTGGGAAAAAGGTTGGCCTTGTATTAAACGAAAAAGACGAAGTTGTAAAATTAGTTTTTGATGGATATGAAAAGTATCCAAATGTTCGAGTTATTGAAGTCGAACAAGCTGATTTAGAGCATAATTTAACAATTTCGGGTTATGAAGAGTACGAGGAAGAGCTTCAAACATTCCGAGTGAATGAGAAGGCTCGTATTATTACTGCCGGTGAAGAAATTCAAATTGCTCCGTATAATAGACAGTTTGGCTCTAAGAAATTAGGTCAACGTGCTTTAACGATCTTTGCAGGTCCTGCAATGAACTTCATTTTAGCATTTGTTATTTTTGTGATTCTTGGATTTGTACAAGGTGTTCCTGTTGACAAACCAATGGTCGGAAAAGTGATGGAGAATAGTGCAGCAGAGCAAGCTGGATTAAAAGAAAATGATACAATTCAAGCTATTGATGGGAAAAACACAAGTACATGGAAAGATGTTGTTACCATTGTACGTGAAAATCCGAATAAAGAAATTACGTTACAAGTAAAGCGTGATAGTGAACAGTTTAATGTGAAAGTAACGCCAACGCTTGATAAAGAAGGTAAAGAAGAAGTTGGTAGAATCGGTGTTTATTCTCCTGTAGAGAAAACAGTGATAGGTTCTATTAAATCAGGTTTTGAACAAACATACCAATGGACGAAACTAATTTTTGAGTCTCTTGTGAAATTAGTAACCGGCCAATTCTCTATTAATGAGTTGTCAGGTCCAGTAGGAATTTATAATCTAACAGATCAAGTTGTAGATTATGGATTTACGCGTGTATTAAGTTTAGCAGCCGTTTTAAGTATTAACCTTGGTTTATTTAACCTACTACCAGTTCCTGCTTTAGACGGTGGACGTTTGTTCTTCTTCTTAATTGAGGCGTTACGCGGGAAACCAATTGATCGCCAAAAAGAAGGAATGGTTCACTTTATTGGTTTTGCATTATTAATGTTACTTATGTTAGTAGTAACTTGGAATGACATTCGTAAGTTTTTCTTGTAAAATAAAGTGAAACTTATAATGAAATAGAGCTCGTAGAATAAAATCCCTCACCTAACTCGAGGTGAGGGGTTTTCCTGCGTATAAGAGTAAAATGAAGAGGTGCGAATAAATGAAACAAAGTATGGTATTTAGTCCTACATTACGTGAAGTTCCAGCTGATGCTGAAATTAAGAGTCATCAGTTATTACTTCGTGCAGGTTTTATGCGTCAAAATGCTTCTGGTATTTATAGCTTTTTACCATTTGGATTAAAAGTGCTACACAAAGTAGAACGAATCGTTCGAGAAGAAATGGAGCGCGCAGGTGCTGTAGAATTATTAATGCCAGCGATGCAAGCTGCAGAATTATGGCAAGAGTCAGGTCGTTGGTATTCTTACGGATCTGAATTAATGCGTATGAAAGATCGTAACGCTCGTGAATTTGCATTAGGAGCGACACATGAAGAAGTAATTACGGATCTTGTACGTGATGAAGTGAAATCATATAAAAAATTACCGTTAACATTATATCAAATTCAAACAAAATTCCGTGATGAACAAAGACCTCGTTTCGGTTTATTACGTGGAAGAGAGTTTCTAATGAAAGATGCATACTCTTTCCATGCTACGCAAGAGAGCTTAGATGAAGTGTACGATCGCTTATACAAAGCATACTCTAACATTTTCGCTCGTTGTGGCTTGAATTTCCGTGCGGTTATTGCTGATTCAGGAGCAATGGGTGGAAAAGATACACATGAATTTATGGTATTATCTGATGTTGGTGAAGATACAATTGCATACTCTGATACATCTGATTATGCAGCGAACATCGAAATGGCTCCTGTTGTAGCTACGTATACGAAGAGTGACGAAGCAGAAAAAACG